>CARTQV010000001.1 GCA_949070545.1 uncultured Candidatus Saccharibacteria bacterium
TAGTCATAAAGGAACCTATCGCTTATGTCACAAAAAGCGACACCGCAAGGTGTCTTATGCCATTCACAATCATAAAACCAAGCTGTAACTCGGAATACAATCATTAAAGCGGTGCCGCTTCCTAATTGCATTCAAATATAGTTACCTTGGATCTATGATTGCGTAAATGTTCTAATCAAAAACTGATTGTGATAACATAAGACATTTTTATTATAACACAGCTTTTTATCATAACCAAAATAAATGTTGTAAAAATGACAACATTTATTGGTGGATCAGTTCAAAACAGCACTCTATTAGTTCGTTTTAGAAACAAACGAATGCACGATGGCGACAGCGAGGGCATCAGCGGCATCGTCGGGTTTCGGAGCGGTTTTTAGACCGAGATGAAGGCGGACCATTTCTTGGATTTGGGCCTTATGGGCATGTCCGTCACCGCAGATAGCATTTTTGATTTGGTTTGGGGCATATTCGAAAATCTCGAGACCGCATTGTTTGGCTACTAGCATACAAACTCCGCGTGCCTCGGCGACGGAGATGCCGGTTGTAATATTTTGTTTGAAAAAGAGTTTTTCGATTGCCATGACGTTGGGATGGTTCTGGTCGATGATTTCGTGCAGTGAATTATAGATATCTTCGAGGCGGTCAGGGAGCGGGGTGTGGGGTGGAGTGGTAATAACGCCAAAATCGAGTGCGGTTTCGCCTTTGATGATGCCGAAACCGCAAATGCCCGTTCCTGGGTCAATACCAAGTATTCTATTCGTTGACATAATCGATGAGGGTATTTCTTAGGTCTTTTACGGGGACGACGAACTCGTCTTTGACGGTGGCGGGAGCGATGGCGTGGGCGAAGCCGAGCTTTTTTGCTTCGGAGATGCGTTGGTCGGGGCGGAAGGCAGAGCGAATCTCACCACCGAGGCCGACTTCTCCGAATACGACGAAATCTTCGGAGAGTTTGCGCCCGGCGACGGCAGAGGCGATTGCGAGACAAATTGCGAGGTCAGCGGCGGAATCTTGGACTTTTAAGCCCCCGACGACATTAATGAAAACATCTTTGTCGGAAAGTTTGAGTTTTGTGCGGCGTTCGATGACGGCGATGAGAAGATTCAGGCGATTTAGGTCATAACCGGAAGCAGTGCGCTTCGGATAGCCGAAATTGGTCGGCGTGACGAGGGCTTGAATTTCGACCAAGATCGGTCTCGTTCCTTCGAGAGTGGCGAGAATAATCGAGCCGTCGGTGTTTTGGCGTTCGGCAAGCAAAGCGGCAGAAGGATTTTCGACTTCGGCGAGTCCTTCACGGTTCATTTCGAAAATTGCAGCTTCGCTGGTTGAGCCAAAACGGTTTTTAATAGCGCGGATGATTTTGAAGCCGCCGTAGCGATCGCCTTCGAAATTTAAGACGACATCGACGAGGTGTTCGAGAACCTTCGGACCAGCCAAAGTTCCCTCTTTTGTGACGTGGCCGACGATGATAACGGCGGTGTTAGAGGTTTTGGCGGCGCGAATGATGAGGTTGCCACAGTTAGTGACCTGAGAAACTCCACCTGGAGCGGAAGCGATTTCGGCCAAGGTTAGGGTTTGGATCGAATCGACTACGACGAGATCGAAATCACTTTCTTCGATAGTTTTTGCAATATCATTCGCGGAAGTGGAACTCGCGAACTTCAAGTTGTCTGATTCGGCGCCGAGGCGGATGGCGCGGAGTTTGACTTGGCCGGCGGACTCCTCACCTGAAACATAAAGGACTTTTGCGTTATCGGCGATATGAGCGCAAATTTGCATCAAGATAGTTGATTTTCCGATACCAGGTTGCCCAGCAAGTAACATGACCGACCCAGGCAAAATACCGCCACCGAGTACGATGTCGAGGTCGTGGAATCCGGTCGGAAGGCGTTCTTTTTCATCGGAGATTTCAAGGTCGCGAATAGAGACGAAGTCGAGCTGTTTCCCTGACATCTGTCCGCGTCCGACGGCGGATTTTTCGTCACGACTGCTTTCGTCGAATTGTTGGATGAGCGAACTCCAGGCACCGCATTTGTTGCAACGCCCAGTCCAGTTTTTGTAGATTGCGCCACATTGTTGACAGACGAATTCGATGTGAGATTTAGCCATATATGATCTATTATAGCATTACATTTTTCGCTTTGCTACGGCGAGCTTATCGGAGTCGCGGTCGAAGTTGTCGGTTGGAGATTCGCCAAGGAGATAGTCAATCAACATTTCATAGGTCAAAATACCAACAATACGTTCAAAGCGGTCGACGACGAGGAAAAAGTAACAATTCGTGCGCAGGAACGCGGCGAGGGCTTGGTTCAGAGTATAATCTTCGCGTAAATAATAAACTTTTGGGTCGATAATATCGCTGGCACGGCTGGTTTCGCGTACTTCGAGACTGTTGAGAGCAGTTGTATGGATTAGGCCGATGATTTTGTGGTTCTCGTCGAGGACGGGAAAATGCTGGAACCCTGAGCGATAGAGTCGATCGAGAGTTAATGGACCGAGCACTTCGTCGTCTCGGACATAAGTAATCGCACTTTGGGGGAGCATAAGCTCGGAAACGCGAACATTCGGGAAGTTCATGATGGTGGCGATGACATGTCGTTCGCGTTGGTTGAGGACGGAGCGCGGAGTGCGTTTCATAAGATCGAGAAACTCTTCAATGGTGGACGGGGCGGGTAGTTTTTCGCTCGTTTTGGGCTTATCGGGTTTTTCCGTGGGTCTCTCGGCGGATTTTTTGGTAGTTTTTGGGGAATTCGGCGTTCGATAAGGTTCAAGTTTTGGGTCGGACCAGCGCGCGAAAGACGTCAAGGCATCGGTTTTAGCTTTTCTGAACGCCTTTTTCGCATGTAGCCAAAAATCTTCGAGCGCGTCGAGAACCTGGTCAAAAAAACTTGGGGATGTATCTTTTTTCTGGTCCATGTTATAATCATTATAACATAATTAGAATGCGGAGGATTTATGGACAAGAAGACTTGGATTGTGATTGCAGCGATTGTGGCGATTTTCGGCGGGCTTGTGGCGATTACTTCGATCCAAAACCGTGACGAAACGGTGGCGGTTGACTATGGCGAGTACGACCTGACGGAGATTATTCCGGCGAGTGAGGCGTCAGGAAATTTGACGGAAAATGTGGAAGGAGACCCAGAAGCGCCGATTTTGATTTTTGATTATGCTGATTATCAATGCGAAGGTTGTGCGTCGATGAATCCATATTTGAATAAATTGGTCGAGGAATATGACGGTAAAGTGGCGGTGGTATTTCGCGGTTATATCCAATCCTATCACCAGAATGGCACGGCGGCGGCTTCGGCGGCGAATGCAGCGGCGCTGCAAGGCTATTGGTCGAAATTTAAGGATTTAATGTTTACGAATCAAGACGAGTGGTATTCCGCAAATGCGGCGGATCGCCAGAAACTTTATGAAAAATATTTCACGGAAGCCTCGGAAGGTAAAGGTGATTTGGAAAAATTCCGCGAAGATATGAATAGCAAAGAAGTGGCACAGAAAATTACTTTCGATCGTGGGCTGGCGGACAAAGTCGGACTGGAATGGACGCCTTCGGTTTGGTTGGGTGATGAATTGATTCCGCGCGAAGAAATGGGCGCAGATTTCTTGAAGAACATGCGCGAAAAGATTGACGCGAAGTTGAAAGAAATTGAGAAATAGCCTCGAGCTGAGTGACAAAATCGCCAGACTATAGTATAATATATAGTGTCTTTTGAAGCACTTTATAAAGGAGGTGGTTTGTTTGGCGAAAAAGACAAAGTTTTATGCTCGGGTGTTGGACAGAACGGAGCCGGCAGAAGGGTGGATGGATGAATGCCAGATTCGTGGAAATGAATACGAAGGCGATTTGGTGGCGTTACACCAGTTGCTCGTGAGTAAACAAACGTCGCCAGCTTTGCTGAAGGAGTTTGCCTATGGCGTTTTTTGTGATGGCGACTTGGATGCGTCGAACTTGTGCAGGCTGGACGAGAAATCGCATAAAGCGGATATGTTGATATCCTATGCGGCGCTTAATCCATATTTTAAAGCGATACGCTGGCGCGATTATCAGTCTTGGAGGGTAATCCAGAATCGAATTATGCGCTATCGTCGCGCGAAAGCTGTGGAGGACGCTTTGTCGGAACAAATTGCAGGAAAACTCGGCAAAAAATCTGAGAAGCCGTTAGTGATTGTCATTGGAGCGGGTTACTTGCCGGTTGTGCGTCGGTTTGATGCGTCAGCGGAGTGTCTTGAAGATCTCGATATTGTGGCGTGTGATACTGATATCGGCGTGTCGAAAGAAATCTTGGATGAGTTATTTCGGCGGCAGTTTTATACGGATTCCCTAGATGACAGTAAGTTGATGAATGGCGTAGGAGCGTCGGTGATTCAATATCGACATTGCACGCTTGATGAACTATATGATAGTCGAGATTTCCTCGGAAAGGCTGATGTTGTAGTCTTGGACGGGGCACTCATGCATTATCCGAAGGCCAATGAACGGCAGCAAGTCGTGCAAAGGGCGTTATATCTGCTAAAACCGGATGGCGTTTTAAGTTGCGACCTAATCACAAAGTTCCCAGAGATGAAGGAGGGTCGAGAGGCTTTTGGTATCCAGCCGGGCGATAAGCTCGAAAAAAGTGTGACTAGCGCAAAGAATAAGATGCTACAGATTTGTGCAAATCTTAACACAACTTTGAGTTGGAAAATGGACTCTGAACGTAGCCTGCGCCCGATGGCGATTCATTTCGAGATTTCGGCGCCAGTGCATGATATTGATTATCGTCTGGCGACTGGGCTAACGAACCTGTCGTAAGGTTAGCTTATCCACCTTGACTTAGTTTTGGCCAAAACTAAGAGCCCCCGCTTTAGCGGGGGCTTAATCTTTTATTTCTTTTTCACGGTTTTTGCATTTTTGGAACTTTTCATGGTCCGAGTGGTCTTTTTTGTAGCTTTTGCGCGTGATTTAGTCATTTTTGCATAAGATTTCTTGCGATTTTTCGCGGACATTTTGCTGTTCCGATCGGCCTTTGCCATGGCAGGCTGAAGGTTAGTGAAGCGGCGCAAGGTGAAATAGGTCGCGAATGATCCGGCAAAAATCGCCAGCATGACCATGACAAAACCTTGTGACAAGATGACCTCAGCAAATCCTTGTTCGAAAATTGAGGCCATGGTTGTCCCAACGATGCCGGTGTTCGGGACGAAAGCAACTTCGCCGAGTGGCGCGAGATAGAGCAAGTTTCCGCCGATAATGTCCGAACGCGGAATGAATGGCGCGCTGCTAGGTGGAGTCGGAATTGGCTGATCTGGGGTTGACGGTGTTTCTGGCTCGGGGGTTATTGGCGTAGGATTCTTTTTGTAGCGGACGATATATTCGAGATTCTCATCTTCGATTTTCCCTTTCACATTGTGGTAGTCGGGCGTATATTCGCCAATTTCTGGTGAAATAATGTCAAACTCGCTACCGGTCGTGAGCTCCTCGATGTAGTCATCGGCAGCTTTCGAGCCATCTTCATAAATATAATGAATGGTCAAAGTCGGATTGGTTTTTGGCTCTTCGATAGGTTTTTTCGTGTAACGCACGATATAAGTCAAATCTTCGTTTTCAATCACGCCACTGACGAGCTTGATATCGGCGACATGATCAGCAATTTCTGGTGAATCAATGTCGAAACTACTGCCGGATTTCAAAGTTTCGACATAAGTCGGTGCAGCTTCGCTGTCGTCTTCGTAAAGATATTTTATGACGAGGTTATAGCTTTTCTCTTCGATGATTGGAGCTTCGTATTCGACAGTCGCGTAGTCATAAGTCACACCAGCGTTCCCTTCCATGGTGGTGTAATAACTGACTAGACTGGTCATATCGCCCGAATAGGACGAAGTTTCACCGAAGTAACGGAAGTATAGCGTGTCGCCAGGTGTGCCATGCGGGGACATGCGAATTGGAGTTGCGAGTCTGAAGCCGTCAGCAGTCTCGCTTGGAGCGGAAATTTGGACTGGCTGCCAAGAGCTCTCATCGCTCGGGGTTTTCGTGTAATAGAGAGTTTTCTCGTCAAGGGGCAAGAACCCAGAACGGTTGGTCGAGCCAGATTCGTTCTCAGTCTCGTTTTCGTCGATATAAGCAGCAAGACGTTCGAGGTCGAGTGGATGATCGGGGTCACGATTTGTAATATCGGTAGTGAATTTAATGAGATTGCTGTTGTTTTCAGGTAATTTTCCGACAATTTCAGCGTCGATATTGCTATCAGCAGAAATTGGCCAGTTCATGTTGGAAATCGTGATCTTCGTGTTGGATTCGACGGTGCTGCGCTCAGCGTAGAAAAAGTCGAGATTAACAACGTCGCCAGGTTTTAGGTCGATGTCGATGGTTTCATACTTGTCGCCATAAGTTTGCCGAATAAGTTCGTTTAAAGGACCGACATAACTATTAAAATCGCTACTCGGTTCGCCGAGAGAAATACGTGCACCGGTGTCATTGACATGCTGGACGTAGGTAGAAATCGTGCCGTCGGCGTTGATTTTGAACCAACCATCAAGCTTTTCATGAAGACCACCGATGTCGAGAATCAGGCGACCATTGAGGAAGACCCAGACATCGTCATCGCCTGAGAACTCAAATAATTCGCTACCATCGGCGGCAATTTTGGTGGCAAAATTAAGATGGGCGGTGAAATGATAGTTGTGTCCATTGTTCCAAGCCGAGTCGCCGTCGGAAAAGTTGACATTATCAAGCGGAAAGACATTAGTCGCGCCATAAGTGTAGGTATTTTTCCCTGTGCGCGTGAAGGTAACTTCGCTATCGTAGCGTTTTGAGACGGAAGTGTCGTGAAACCAACGATAGAAGTTGTCGGTCGGTTGGGCGGGGTCGTTTCCGGTGATATTTGCCGTAAAAACGTCGCGGTTCGCATTCCAAGAGTCGGAATTGTTTGTGAAAGTCGGGATGGGCAGACCGTCAGCACCGAGATGGTCTTTCACAAGTCCTTGGACCGCGCCGGCGGTCCAATAGTTGCAAATTACCCATTCAAATTGGCGGTTAGGGTCATTGCAATCGTCCTGACGTTGGTCCCAATAACTAATTGGGACAGTGATTGTGTCGGGATTGCCAAGCGAAGCAGTTTCCCAAGATGCAGGGACGCCGTGCTCGTTGGCGATAGCCTCGAGTGACATGGCGCGCACAAGCGACGAGACGGCGATGATGGTTAGTATGAGAAAAGAGGCGCAAGCGACGGCGCGCGCAGCGATGCAGGCACGATGTTTCATAAGTTTTTGACGAGCTTTCTTTGTAGGCATGTTTGACCCTTATATAATATAATACTTATTCTTATTATAATATACTTGTCCGAAAAAGGTCAAGGCTACTTAGTAAAAATAAATCTAGACAAAGATGGGGTGGTGTTTTAGAATAGCTCAGAAAGGAAAGGTTGTATGGTGGGATATAAATTATTGTTCTTAGCACTTTAAGAAAGGAAGGTGAATGAATTGCTCGAAAATGTATGGAGCAAGAACCAGCCCGAGGATTTATGTAAAGTCGATCGGGATATTTTAGATGAGGGGAGGTTTCCGCCGGAGGGATATTGGGACTATTCCGTGAAATATATTCTTTTGGCGATAGTGCAGAAAGTTTTTCGTTTGCGTGTTTCATGGAAAAAGATCAATCAATTCCATGTTGATGCGACGGAGCGTTTGCGAGAGTTGGCTAAGAAAGATCCGGAGCTGGACGAATGTGAGGCGATGCGGGGGTTTGAGCGCATTTGGCCGAAACTTAGCCAAATGCTTCGGGAGCCAGCGTTTTATTTTTGTATAAAACGTTTTTGCATGGACTCGAGTTTTCTCTACACGTATTTTGTAGAGTTGTCGGGTTATGCACCGGCGCTGGAAATCGCGGCCGGAGCAAGCAATGACGTCACAGGGCGATATCGGGAGATTCCTGAGTGTGACGGCGGGTACAAGATGGCAGTCTTGGAGCCGACATTTCGCTCGTTTCTGCAGCGGATTTGGTTTTCGCAGCAAATAATGCTTCGGAGGGCGAAGTCCTCTGGTTGGAGACCAAATATGGCTGATGATGAAAAGCAGAAATGTCGCCGAGTGAGAGTACTGTTTCTTGGTGGTGGTATGTTGCCGCAGCTTCGGATGTATGAGCTGGCGCCGGAAACCGTATCAGAAGTGTTTGACATCGTAGTTTACGATAAGGACCCGAAGATGCCGAACCATCTCGAGATGGTTTTCGGGAAACCGATCCAGGAATATGGTATTAAATATTGCTTCACGGATTTTGATGAGGCGTTCAAAGATTCGGCAAATTTTGGTAAATACGACATAATAGTCGCCGAAGGTGTAATGTCGTATTATAAGACACCAGAACAGACGCAGTATATGCTGCGTGGCGCGCATAAGATGCTGGTAGATGGTGGATGGTTTGTTCACGATCTGCAGGTCTTAGAGCCAAGTATGTTGCGCTGTGTTCTGGCGCTGGCGTGGCGTGGCACTGGGCTTAGCCCAGATGTCGGAGCGAAGAAGGCGATTCGACGCATTGAAAAAGCCGCAGGAGAGTGCGGTTTTGGAGTAATGCGGACGGAGATCGACCGCTATAACAAGTTGCCGGCCATAGTGAATTTTTGGCTGAGCAAACAATAACATCATCAACCTTCCTTTTGGTTTATAAGACCCTTGCGGAGACGTCTGCGAGGGTTTTCTTTTGACATTTTGGTAGTGCATATGCTATACTACGAATAATAACGATATTAAGGAGGTAAGAGTGAGTCTGATATCGATTTTGCTGTTTGCGACGGCAGTGTTGGTGTTTTTGGTCGGATTGGTAACTTTCATCGGTTCGTCTGCAAAAGAACGGAAGAGCAGTTTTTGGTTTTTATTAGCAGCGATTGCTTCGACGGTTTGGACGGTTGCGATTGCGGTTTTCCTTGCGTTGCCAGTCGAAGCGACAGAAGTTGCGCCGAGAGTGATTTTGGTGATTTATGTCGGCGCGTTTTTGGTTTCGCCGACGGCCTTAGGCTATGTGGGCTGGAAATATCGGATTGGGCGAATCTTGACGGTTATTTCTCTGCTAGCGGGAGCTTGTCTTGGCGTAGTGATTTTGCGACATCCGGAGTTACTCTATTCAGGTTTTACTTTGGCGCGAACTGGAAATAGTGTCGAATTGGTCCATAACTGGTTCAATTTTGTTTATATTGGATATTTTGTGTTAGTGATGGGAAGTTTCTGTTTTATGGCTTATCGTTCGGCGATGAAAGCAACAAGTAAGCGTATGCGCATGGGGCTGGGGATTTTTGCGATTGGAATGTTGATTGAAGCGACCTGTGCGGGGATTTTCGATTTAATCTTGCCACTTTATGTGCGTTATGATCTGATTTGGGTTGGGCCACTGGTGCTCAGTGTAGTGATTGTGGCGTTTTTCTACGCTGCATTGAAATATCGCATTGTTTCAGTCATGCGCGGTTGGCTGAAGGTGATGTCTTATGTTGTGATTTTGGCGAGTGGCGCGGTGGTGTATATGGTGATTTTCTACTTGATTTTTACCGCTTTGTTCAAGATCCCAAATCCATCGACGTCGGTTTTGGTTTTGAATTTCTTGATGATTGTGATTGTATTACTGCTCATGCCAGTGATTAATGAAATTGCTGCTTCGATTCGTTCGATGATTTCGGTGGGGCAGGTTGATTTGGCCTATGTTGTGAAAAAGCTAAATCGTATTGCGACGAAGAATGTCAATTTGAAAGATTTAGCGGCGTTTTTGGCAGATCATCTGCACTTTGCTTATATCGGCTTTGTGATTAACGGGCGGCTTTATGGTTCAAAAGCCTTGGCAGTCTCGGCGGAAGAATTGACAAAAATCGCACATCTACGCGCGGTACCGCACGGAGTTTGGCAAGAGCCAACAAAACAAGTGCAAGAAATTTTGGATAATTTGGGCTTGAAGGCGGTGGCGGAATTAAAGAATGCGAAAGGTAAACCATTTGGGCAGATTATCGTCGGAAAGCCGCTGGGAAAGACAAACTTTGAGCGACGCGATCTTGTGCAGCTTGAGATGATTATTAATCTCGTGGCAATGGTAATTGATTCGGAAAAACATTTGCGAGCATAACGGGAATTAGACGATGACAGCAAAATTGATGCACCAGACGAAGATGATGATTCTTCTCTCGCTAAATGCGGTGGCGATTTTGATTGTGGGCGTGATGATTTTTAGCGCGATTAATCTGAACGGGGGGATTGAGTTTCAAGTGGTGGCGGAGCGTAGCGATGTTGTGAATGACCAGTTGGAGGAGCTGGGACTGGTGGCCCCAGTAACGGATGAGCTGAGTGCACCAGTGGTTTCGGCGAGTGCTTCGACGAGTGGACCGAATACGAATGGTTATATCGCGACAGGTAGTGGGACGCGTAGCAGTGGAGGGATTAGCAAGGACCCAGTGCCGAATGGGCAACTTTGGAACGAAGACTCGATTGTGATTTTTCAGACGGCGGATTTTGACATTTGTGTTGGGGGTGGAATGACAGATCTTGGTGATATGTATTGGCAATCAAGCAACACTAGTGTGATTGCGGGATTTTATAATACGGCGCGGACATGGCTTGGGTATAACCCGGGTGGCTGTCGTTATCCAGCGATTGTGGGGACGGGGACGACAGAAATTACGGCAGGGACGTATGATGGTAGCCGCTATGACAAATTGACTGTGACGGTGATTGCTCCGCCAGTTGAACAATGGAAACGTGATGTTTTAGACCTCGTGAATCAAGAGCGCGCGAAAAATGGTCTCGGAGCGTTAGGCTGGAGTGCGAGTTGTGAAGGCGCAGCAAATACGCGCGCGAAAGAGATTATGACGAGTTATTCGCATACGCGACCTGATGGCTCGAGTTGGTCGACGGCATGTCCGATCCCGAGCAGTGGGGGTATGAGTGGTGAGAACTTGAATGCTGGAAATGCAGCGGTGTCGCCGGAAACGGTTGTAGCGTCGTGGATGGCGTCACCTGAACATCGTGCGAATATTTTGAATCCGGATTTCAAGAATCTCGCAGTTGGATTTGTATTTGATCCTGGTTCGCAGCACAAGACTTTCTGGTCGCAGTACTTTACGACTTGGTAGTGTGGGTGTAGTAAGGGGAGCGGAGTGTATGGTGCGCGAGTAGGACTAAGCCGTGGTCCGTGTTGTTCTGTGCATTATGCTCCTATAGGAGGTCGGCGACGATATGAAGTTTGATGTGACCGTTTTGGGACAGGCTTTCGTGGAGTTTGATGAAAGATGGGAGACGGTGAAGAAACTTTGGGCTTTTGGTCTTGAAATAAGATTTATATAACAATTCGATAGCGGTGCTGACGACTGCAAGCGTATGCTCGCGAGGCTGAGGTTTCATTTTGACGAGGTCGGCGGCAATAGCTGGTAATTCGCGTGGTCCAGCAGCGATGAGTTTTTTTGCGTCGGCGAGGACTTGCCCGTTTACTTTTGGCGCGGATTTTAGGATGTCTTTTTTATGCGGGTAAAAGATTTGGGCGCGTGAGAGGATCGTTGGCAACAAGCTCGCAGGGTTTTCGGTAAGGAGGACAAAATGGCAATGTGCTTTTGGCTCTTCAAAAGTCTTTAAAAAAGCGTTTTCTGCTGGCTCATTCATGGCGTCGGCGGGTGCGATGATGAAATAACGCTCGGAAGTTTCGCGACTATTTGTCAAAGTAAGAAAATCGCGAATTTGCTCGACGGTAATGACGGATGTTTTTTTGTCGTCGCTAGGTTTCAAAGTCAACGCATGTTTTAAACCGAGGTCGGCATCGAATGGAAGGGCGACTACGGCACAAGAAACCTTTTCTAAAATAGTTTTCAGTTGTTTTTCATCTTCAAAAAACATAAAAATTATTGACTTTTTCAATTAAGTGTGATATAATGAAAGGATAGGGTCTATTTTTCTTCATCATTTCGGACATAATCTAAAAATTCCTTTGGTAATTCAGAACGAAAAATCTTCCGCTTTCCGCCGTTTTCTCCTGGAATGGTGATTTCGAGTTCCTTCGCATGCAGAAAAAGTCGTTCGCCTTTTCCGTCGCCATAAACGACGTCACCGACAATCGGAACGCCGAGGTATTTCAAGTGTACGCGGAGTTGATGAGTACGACCGGTGGTTGGTTTTAACTCAAGCAAGGAATATTTGTCATTTTTTGCTAGTACTTTGTAATAAGTTTGGGAAGATTTGCCGTTTTGATCGACCTGGAAGGTGGTTGGGCGCTTCAGATTTCGAGCGATCGGTAGATCAATCATTGCCTCATCAAGCTTTGGATGCCCAGCGACGACGGCGTAATAAGTTTTGTGAGTTTTGCGGTCTTGGAACTGTTTGCGGAGCATTTTCTGGGTTGTAGAATCTTTCGCAAGGATAACAACCCCACTGGTATCGCGGTCTAATCGATGCACGAGTAGACCATAATCTTCCAAGGTCGGTTCGGGACAATATTCTCCTTTTGCCATGCTAAGTAGTCCGGCCGGTTTGTCCAAAACGAGGACGTGTTCATCTTCATAAATTACAGGCGGGCGAGGTGGTAAATCGGTCGCTTTCGGAACGTTCAGAATGATTTTTGCTTCAGGTAAAACTTTTGTGTTAGGCTTTTTTGCAACTTCGCCATCGACCGTAACATAACCATTCTTAATAAAAGTCTGCAGACTGGAACGGTTATATTCAGGGTGTTGTTGGACTAAAAGATGGTCTAAACGAGATTTTTCGGGAGCATTGTCTTCCTTGGCAAGTTCAAGATCGCCATTCACTACTCGAGAGAGCTCTGGTTTGCTGAATTTTTTTCCTGTGATGATCACTGTTTTCCCCTTTTCTGGAGAGACGATGTCCAATTACAAAAGGACAAAGCTTCACGAAAACTAGACGCACATCCTAATTGATCTAACGTAGTCCAACACATTTTTGGACCTCATGTAGCTTCTGGTTTGCTACGGTGTTGGCATAGACTTCGCCGGTTTGGAGCAAATCGAAAACAACGCCATCGTCGATGTCAGCAAGCTTTTCTTGGAAGACTTCGAGGAAAGTTTGGACGCTTTCCGCGACTTTTTGTTTCAAATCACCGTAGTGCGTTTCGCCTGCCCAAGTTGAAATCACATCCTGGAGTGGAAGATCATTAAGCAGGGCCTCGATTTGTAATAAATTGCTGATCCCGGGTTGGTTGAACATGTCGTATTGGATTTTGCCGAGACTGTCGGTCGTGGCGGACATGATTTTTCTCGCGGCGGCACTTGGTTCGTCGGAAAGCATGATTTTGCTGTTTGGGGATGGGGTGGATTTGCTCATTTTTTTCTCGGGATTTTGGAGATCGCGAATCCGAATACCATCATTTACGGACATAAATTCAACTTGTTCCTTTGGTGTGGCGGGTAGGACAAAAATGTCACCGTATTTCTTGTTGAAACGTTCGGCGAGACGACGAGTGAGCTCGATGTGTTGGAATTGGTCTTCACCAACTGGAATATAGGTCGCGTCGTAGAGTAGAATGTCGGACGCCATGAGCACGGGGTAGTCGAAAATCCCAACTCCGACGCTGTCTTTGCCGGAACTTTTGTCTTTAAATTGGGTCATACGGTTCAGCTCGCCCATGGTTGCGACGCAGTTCAAAATCCAACAGAGCTCGGAATGGGCTGGGACACGAGATTGACGATAAAGGTGGACATGAGGCGTGATTTCGAGGCCGGCAGCGAGATAATATTTCAGCGATCGAACCAGATTCGCCTGTAGTTCCCCATCGACAGAGTCAATGATGGAGTGAAGATCGGGGACGAAGATATTGATTTCAGAAGAATCGCTATGTTTGTTGGCGAGGCGCACCATCGGAAGCAGGGCTCCGAGGAAGTTACCAAGTGTGATAACGCTGTTGACACGCATGCCGGTAAGAATTGTAGGTGATTTTTTCATAATCTTATTATAGCATAAACTATGATATAATTATATGAGATGAAAATTGCAATTACTTCGGATTTGTATTATCCGATGACGAATGGAGTCGCGGTTTTTGCGCATAATTTAGCGAAAGGTCTGGCGAAGCACGGTCACGAGGTTTTGGTGATTTGTCCGAGTTTTAGCGGGAAAAAACATCGTGTACGTCGCGATGGTGTGACGACGGTTTATTTGCGCTCGATACGGTTTCCATTTTATCCTGACCAGATTAACAAAGTTCCCGATAATAAGGAGCTACTAGGAGTTTCTCTGCCGAGGTTGGCGTATCGTCATGGGCTGTGGGTGGCGGTAGAGCCGTATCCTGAGTTAAAGAAGACTTTGGACCGTTTTCGTCCAGATGTAATCCATAACCAGACTGCAGAAATGATTGCAATCGCAGCACGGCGTTATGCGAAGAGATATGACGTACCGATGGTCTCGACAGGGCATGCTTATCCAGATAATATTACAGGGCAGTTGAAACTATTAAAACCGCTGAAAAAACCGCTAGACGCAATGCTCAGGACTTATATGGCGAGTTTTTTGAAACATTCGGAGTATGCGACGATGCCGACGGAGATGGCAATTGAGGATCTGGTGCCGAAAAATCGTAAACGGTTCCAGGTAACGGTTGAACCGTTGTCAAACGGAGTTGATTTGTCGCAGTTTGGGCCGAAAAAGCCGACAGCGCGGATTTATAAGAAGTTTCGGTTGCCGAAGGATCGGCCAATTGTGCTCTATGTTGGGCGAGTGGACCCAGAAAAAAGTATTAGTAATGTTGTGATGGCATTTGCGAATATGCTCGAAAAGGTTCCAGAGGCGATGTTGGTGATCGTGGGGGATGGGACCGATCGTCAGCATCTCGTAGATTTGGTGCAGGCACTTGGGATTGAACAGTCAGTGCGCTTTCTCGGACGGGTGTATCCGCCAGAGATTATGGAAGTTTATCGGACGGCGACAGTGTTTGCGACGGCGAGCGAAACAGAAACGCAAGGAATTGTTTTGATTGAGGCAGCGGCGACTGGGTTGCCGCTGGTGGCGGTAGATGCGGGGGCAGTGCGCGAACTTTGTCAGAACAAGAAAAATGGGTTGCTTTGTCATGCGGGTGACGTCGATGAAATGACAAATGCGTTAGTGAAGATCTTGAGGCATAAGGATGTGCGTGAACGGTATGGAAAAGCTAGTCTCGAAATTGCGAAGAAGCACGACCTTGGTGTGACTTTGAAGCGGTTTGAAGAGATCTATCAGGAAGCAATCAGGCTGAAAGAAAACGAATAATCTCAGTGGCGGTTTCGTGAGGTTTCTCGTAATTATGGAGATGTCCTGAGTCAGGAATGAAGATAGCGGTGGCACCAAGCTTTTTTGCGAGTTGTTCAGTGGCGGATTTTTTGATGAGGCGGTCAGTTTCGCCGGCGAGTAGCAGGGTTTTTTGCAAAAAATCAAAGTCGGTGATACTAGAAAATGCAGAAAACTTGGCGGAAGCTAAAATATCGCGTTTTTTGGGAGGATGGTCGTTGCTGCAATCATGGGTGATGGCAAGGGCTTTTCGAAAAAGTGTTCGATCTTTGGGGACGAAAAGATAACGTGTGGTCAGATAATCGACTAGTCGAGCTGGAAACAGGGCGGAAAGTGGCGTTAGAGCGGCGAAAAATTTCGCGGGTTTTGTTGAAATTGGAGACATTAGGATAATGCGTTCGCCGACTAGTTCTGGATAACGCTCGGCGGTTACGGCGACGATGATTGAGCCCATGGAATGTCCGATGAGGATGGGCTTTTTGAGTTTTTTCTTCTTGATAAAATTCGCTAAGAAATCAGCGTAAGTTTCGTTGGAATAAGCCTCGAGAGGTTTTGCGCCAGCAAAGGGCGGCACGGCAGGAGCATAAACTTTATATCCGACTTTTTCGAGGTCGCGTTTAATTTCTCTCAAGCCAAGGGGTGAACCGCGTAGGCCATGCACAAGGATAATTGGCGATTCTTGGAGTTTTTCACCTTTTTTGGACATCTATTTCCCTTTTTCGAGGTTTTTCAGGGCGGATTTGATCGCGGGGCGATCGAACCCAACGATGCGCTCCCCGTCAATTTCGGTGACAGGGACAGAATTAATGCCAGGGACTTTTGAAGCATCAACTTCTTCGTATTCGATACCTTGTTGGTCAAGCCAGTCCATGAGAGCATGGCACCAAGGGCAGGTTGTGGTTGTATAAACTTTGATCATAGAATTATTATAGCATATAAGAACTCGCCATTTCACTTATTATCAGCACTTTTACGCCTAACTACTGATAATTTCTTTGTGAAAATCCGAAGATGATTTCTGTCATCTTTTACTATTTCCAATATATCAAACCATTGCCTTTTTGTCAACCCACAAATTATTATCGGGTGTCAAGCAATACTGCAATGACACCCATTTCCCCTAGTTCGTCTTTTTAATCGTGATACGAGGCAACACATAAAGCAAATTGGCTATACTAGCCTTTATTCGAGCCCGAACTAGCGGTATCCTTACTTCCCGCTCAATGTCTTCGATCGTAATTCCATCAAGATCGCTTAAATAGTGCTCTGTGATCGCTTCGGTTGAGTGGCCTAGTGCAAGCTGGATCTTGCGTGTCGATAGCCCTAGCATTTTTAATTCAGTAGCAAATGAGTGCCGCAAATCGTGCGGACGGAAATTACTAAACCCAGCTGCCTTGAACGCTGCCTCCATTGCTTTTCTTGCATCTTCTTGGCAAACATGCCCCTTGCTATTTCTTCCTACCCAGAGGTAGTCTTGTACTTTATTTTTCTTTATCCAATGTTTGAGCAGTCGTTTTGTCTTTTTGCTCATTATGACCCAACGCAACTTCCTCCCCTTGCCAATGATTTTTAGTTTACGCCCATGAATACTAGATAGCCTTAAACTCACCATCTCCTCGATCCGTAGACCACAGTCAAAAGACAGCATTATCATTAATTTGGTTCGCTGATCAGCGAATATCAGTGCCGTCCGTATTTGTTGTCTCGTATAGTATTGCTTCCTTGCTGGCTCTTCTTTTTGCATTGCGATGCGTGATAGTTTAAGTCCGGGCATTAAAATATTCTCGTCCTTCTGCCATTTCAGCATAGTTTTTAGCTAGTAAACATAGTTATTGATTGTGCGTCCAGTATTCCCCTTCGATTTATTCCAATCGATCCAATCAAATATTTGCTGGTTGGTAATATCTTCTACTCGTTTTACCCCAGAAAACCTGATAAAGTTGTTAACACTGTTAGTTTTGGCTTTGATTGTCTCTTGCGTAAAACCCCGTACCTGTCGGCTAAAATTATAAAATTCTAGCACTTGTTGATAAATCGGATATTCCGGATCCGTAACTTTTTCTAGCCCGTAAGGCATACAAAAACTCCTCTCCACCCATTAAGTTGATATGATGGAGAGGTTAGTCTCGGTATAGCGTATCCGTGAGATAATACATTATACCGAACGCTATTTCATTTCTGGTTGAGCTTTGGCTGCTCCAATGAAATAAGCAAAATGATTCGTGATCCCAGCGTTTTCTCGCATGGCACTTTCATAAAGCTGCCATACTTTATCCTCACTCATTCGGTTAAAACACTTACGCAAGAAACCAAGACTATTGTCTGCAACTGGACCGAACTTTTGTTGCAAATGTTTGGCGTGTTGCAAAGCCTGCCATCGTCTTTGCCTTTCCTGCCTGTCTTTAATGTTAGCGTTAATGCTGTTTCCTTTGGAAACTTCTTTAACATTAAAGTTAATGTTATCGTTCCTCTCCATAAATTACCTCCGTACTTAGCGTATCAAAAACCCTCGCTCTACGAGCTTTTTCTACGACGAATTATATTGACACAAAATACCAGAGCGAGGCAAATTGTATCGTACCTAATATATAAGCGAAAGAGTTTTGGGAATGTAAAATCCCCAAAGCGTTCCGCATTTGGGGCTATTTTACTACCGCACAGTCATCCTAAATGGATCTTGTTTAGAGTATAGCAAAGGTTAAGTAAAAAGTCAATAGTAGCAGATGGACTTTCTACAATTCAAGTTGCTCATAAACTTCTCTGCGCTGGTGATCACGAACATTTTTGACAATGTATTCTTTATCAACATAGGCACCTAGCTCTTTGCGATAGTCTCTGATCGTTTCCAAATCACATATTAGTCTATCACCATTTGCAAAAGCTTCTCTGCCCTCAAGGACTTTGGCCCAAAAATCATCGTCATCAATAGTGGCACTAATTTTTACTCCTTGATTGATGAACTGCCATTTTTGGTTTTTATTATCAAGAACCAACTTGCTGATTACTAAAGTCGCCGCGACTGTAGATGTCTTACTATCATTGACTTTGACTCGCCGTTTTTTGGATAGTGTCTCAAATGATTCTTTGGTGACAGTGACTGTATTATCGCCATTTTTGTACGTAATAGCCTCAATCTCCTCATCATCCTTAATTGCTTGGAACTGCGCCGATACGGCGTCGTTTACGGTTTGATTGTTTAAAAAGATATTGAAAGTCTGCCTTGTGGTTTTAAATACCACTTCGCCTTGTTCGTTCTTAATATTGACTTGATCGCCTTGAATATCGACGTTTTGTTTATCTGTCGCATCTCGATCTCCAAGATGCTTTTTTATCTCAATGACACCAACAACGATAGAAATTACGAGGGAAAGAGCCTCGATCCCCTTAAAAATCATCTCTCCGTTTTCTATTGCTAGCCTCACTAGCTCAAATGCAACATCAAAACTACCCGGTTTTTCTGCGACTATTCTAACTGCAACATCCCCATCAACAGAATTAGTTTGATAATTTACCTCCTTAACCATCGTGTTGATGGCAGCGAGCGCTTTGGTATAGGTGTCGAGATTGATTGATGGATCATTTTTTTCAAATTTGATATTAAAGTTGTGTTTATCTTTGCTGCTCTCCATATTTAACATTATACCAGTTGTTACGAGATTGGGACTAAAATAACATAAGTAGATTATGCCATTTTATAACTTATTTGATGCCTTCATTTTTTCCCACTGCGCCAAAAGGTGTGGTGAGTGCTTTGCGATATAAAAGATATCGACACCTTCTTGAATAGCCCACTTTGCAAACTCGCCACTCATCCACGAGTCGCCACCTAGCTCCACAAAGTAATGCCAACCAAGATCACAAATAGCCCTATGCTCGTGCGGAGTGTGCTTAATAGACTGAAATAAATCAATACGGGCAGTTTGAAGGTTATTCTGTGCGAGCTCATTTCTGACTTTTCCAAGTTCGCTATTTTGGTTGTCGACTTTTACTGAAAGTTCTTGAATCTTCCCACCGACATCGTCATTGGACTGCTTATTATCGCGCTTCATTCCATAAGTAATATACGCGACACCAAGCGTACCAAAAACTGTTATGGTTGTGGAAATAATCCCGCTCCAATCCATCTATTTACCCTCAAACCTAATCACATCCCCAGCATACAGGCCAACACCGGTTGATGAGTGCCAGCCATCATAAACGGACTGACCGGGCTTTATTTTTGTCGACGACCAAAGTCGCGCATAGCTATTCATTGTTTCGCCGTACTGAACGCGCCCCCTACAACGCTGCATAATTGAGCCCATCGTATCACCGGCCTTAACATTAATTGTTCGACAATCGTAAGACGGGGCAATATTTATCGCAGAACTAGTTGCCGATTGTGAAGTTGAAGATGTGGCGGGTTGTGGTGCTGGTTCAGTTTTTGGCTCGTAATTACCCGGCACAACCCAAACCCATCCGCTGATATCCATATTGTGCGTAGAAACGGCCAGTGGCGTATAGTTTGCGTCTTCAACCATTGCAGTATTTGTGCCAGTTGAATATAGATAGAGAACCGTATGACCATAGGTAGTATTAAAACCTCCCGATCCAATCGCACCCTTTATTGGTTTGTCGATATACTTAAACCCGTAATTCTTTACGAGATAACTCGCAACATCCTTACCATTAACTGGTCCATAGTCGATGTTCTTGGTCGAATAAACACTTTTACCAGTGGCGAGATATGCTGTATATCTTGAACATTGGTAAGGTGAGGCACCCGGAGTGAGCCTACGCGAGAGAATATCATCAATCGTAACATAAAAACCTTGCCCAGTAGCATCTTCGTCATTCTCGGCAATCGTTTGCTCGTCAGTCGGGGCATCTTGGTTCATTAAGCGAGCAAGAGCATCCTGTGAGTCCTCAATAAAATCAAGCGTAGACTGCTCGATTCTAGCATTATTCCCATCGAGCGTGATACTACCATCTTCTGACGGTGTGCCAAAAGCTAGAAAGATCCCACACACAGCGATAAAGATAAAGAATACAAGAACTGCAATATTGTTGCCGAGACATTTTTTGAGCTTATTTATCATCATCGTCCTCCTTCTCTGCGTTGTTTTTCTGTCCAGTTACGCCCAAGAAATAGATATTAATTCCGCCAGAGAACAGTAGAGCCGTCTGTGTGATTTGCTGGGCGACACTTTCAAACCCCCAAGTCGTACCAAGACCTTGAATAATAAAGGCAGCAAATGACAATACGCCTACTGCGACAGATAATTGTCGAGTAGTTTTCTTTTTGAGTTTCATAGAATAGGATTCCTTTCTATATCGGCGACAAGACCACAAAAATGCGGCTTTCACGCCGCATTTATTATATTTTTATTCTACACGAACTATGTATATTTTGCAAATAAGTTTATTGTCGCATAATGTTGATTTTGAGACGATAAACTTGGGGGAAGAGCGACTGGTTGGTGTGCTCGATGAAGAGCTGGTATATGAGCAAACAATTAAAGCTAGCCCAACCTATTCGGCATACAGTGCGATCTTCCCGCATAATATTACAGGGGTAAAAGATGTACTTCTAGCTACCGGAGCGTTGTTATTAGCAGATGGTTCGAGTTTAATCTTCGGTGCACACTCATATAGCAATGGTGTAGGCGTTAATATTTGGAAAGCCGGTAGGAGTAATATAGAGATGATTCGAGCGGATAACTTTGCAGCTGTTCAGAATAGGCCCCACTATATTACTTTAAGATATACAAAAGATACACAGTAATTTAACCGACTTTTTCAGCTATTAGTCTACAAGCGCCTTTGTTCACTACACTAATAGTGTGGTCTACGGCTCTTATGCAAAAATCGATAGTATCGCCACCGTTAGCATCAATAATATCAAGCATTTGGAAGTTCATGTGTATTTTAGTTGACACAGAGGGGAAGTTGTCGTTCACAGTCGTCATAGTGCTGCCATTCTTCTTTGTAGCTCCTTCAACGATATATGCTCCATCGGAGGCTGAATTGCCAGAAAATTGAGCCGTAATCTTCCATTTGCCATTTGTGGGAATTTTGAGGGTCTGAATTTTAGTAGAGGTGTTAAGCCCCACACTGCTAACGGGAGTAGGCTCGGCAATGACCGATATCGTCTCAAAATCAACATTTTCCGACTTAACAGCCTTTGCTGCTAGCTTGGTGTTGTTGATAGCTCCGTTTACGATATGCTTCGCTTGAATGATGTTATCTTTCAGGGTTCCGTCTTGATTGTATGATTTGAGAATACCAGTAATTAAATCGTCCAGCCAGCTAATAGTCGGGTTTAGTTCTACTTTGTCGCCCACCAGATGCCCGTTATCGTTATTCCCAGCAAGATGGGTTATCTGTGTAATCGTATTACCGCTTACAATTCCTTTCCAATCTGATTGCGTAGTCGTGTCTACGGTTCCATCGGCCATCAGTCGATAAGTTGAGAAATGTACTGCCGTGTCCGTAGCCCATCCAGCTAGGTCATCACAGCTTAATATACTCCCACCCTGTTCGCGGATGGCTGTTACGCTAGCAACGGATGGATATACTCCAGTCCCATTAGCTGCCTTATTAAATTTGTCTGTAATTGCTGCCATTTTTAGTCTCCTTTCTATGTCAGCTTAAATCTTTTATTCCGATTGGTACATATTCCGCTACGACGGACGATAGTGTATAATCAACCCCTTCGGTCGTAGAGGAAATTCGATAATCAAACCACTGCACATCCTCATCGATTTCTACTATTACATCTAAACTATCGATACTTTTACTCATTGTTGAGAATTTTTGTCCGACATCGCTCCATCTGCGAAGCGATGTCCAACTCCGTTTTGCTTCGCTCCAACCAAATGGGATTTTCGCCGTTGGCACGCTTACGGTCTGCGTCCATTTGAGATCGCCATCTTCTGTATAGCCAGAAACTTCTATATCGATATCTCCACGCGGCCTCAATAGAGTAAACACGACTTGTATTAGCCTTGACCAATCGCGCCCGTCTTTACTCCATTCGATTTTGCCACTTTTCACTTCAGTTTCGAATGAGGTATCCCCGTCTTTCGTATTAAACATGCGGGTCATCTCATAAATCTTATTCTCTGAAAGAATTAGAAAATGCGTCTTGCCACTATTGTCATTATAGAGTGTCATCCAATCAGCGTTCAGATACCACGACAAGATCCAAGCACCTTTATGTTCAAGGTCGAATGCCCACACTCGATTATTTTTGGTAGACCCTAATGGTAATGCCCAGTAGATTGCACCTTCATACGCCAAACCTACTGCTTTATCCATCGAGTTGGTGTTTAGTAATGAAACTTCGTTTTTTATTGTATTGCTGATGCGTGTAGTCGAAAGTACATTTTGTAGTTGTGGCTGCGTGCCGGTAGTCTTGAACCCGTCGCGTGATGGGTAGTAGAGTGAGTTATTATAAATTACAACTCCGTCTGGGCTATCGGTGCCGTCAGACCCACTGTCCTCTGATACACTCCAAGCCACGAACGACCCGCCACCATAGGAAATTGTGTTTGGCGATAGGTGATAGCGTTTACCGCTACCATTACTACCTTGCGTGAGTACAACAACGGTGTTATCACCTTGCCCCTTTCGGAACGGCATCACAGAAATCGGCACCTCTTTCGTTCCATTTGCAATAGCCGTAAAGCCACCACCGTTACTGGGAGAAAAATCGAGTTCATGGTCATAATCTCCACCTCGCCAAAGGTAAAATGGGTTATCTTCGTCGCCGACTAACCATACACGGCCATTGATGACGGCTCCACGCTTGGCTTTTGGCCCAGCAGTCGAGTTATATGATGTCATTGGACCACGCCCTAGATCTTGGGCCCTTGAACCGTTATCGGTAAAAGTGAGTGTATCTGGATCAAGATTACCGGCAATAAGATAGAGTTCTGGCTGCCCAGCTCCATCGGCCGCCGTCCCCATATAGACATTATATCCAACAGCACCTTCGACTTTTGGCCATTCAATCGTAATCCAGTTTTTGTCGGGATCCCACATATCACGCTGTGTGAGAACTGGCTGCGTAAGAACCGCCGAGCCTGCGGTTTCCCCAACAGTTGAATTAGCAGTAATAGCATAGTACACTTTAAAAGCATCTCCTGTTAGTTCGTGAGCCTCTTTGAGCGTCGGTGCAGAACTGGGATCTTCCAACTTCTTAAATTCGGTAATTTCCCATTTATGGGTATCAATATAGCTCAAAGTATCACGACCATTCAAGACTAGGATATTTCCTCGTATCAATAGAAAGTGCACCATAGCTTCCGTATCATAATCTTTACCGTTAATTTTCAGCCAAGTTGCGTCTTCACCTTTGGTACGATATAGATTGGCTTTGCCATCTACAACCATCATTGCAAGCAGATAGAACACTGGGCGATTCCCCTCCATCACTTTGCACTCAAAGAGCTCTCCCAGTATCCGCCCGATAGGTTGCGGACCGTATGGCATCAACGATGGACGCGGCCGCACTACGCCATTCTGTTCGAGCACCATATTTGTCGTGCGAAGTAGAGAATTATCGACAAGACGCCTAGCGTCATAATCTGTAACTGTACCGTTGGTCCAGTCCATAATAGCCTTACGCTTAATTTCTGGTGGCTTTGTGGCTTTCGGTGGGTCAATCATTACCAGCTCCTTCCACCCGGATTACGCCACGCCCCACGCACTTTCCTAACTTGTCCGCTGCGATTCCTTTGTATCATCCCGGTCATTAGGTTGTTTGCTTCCGTCATCAAGTTGCCGTATTGATTCTGCTTTACGATATCATTTCTGATGTATTCGGCCGCTACGATTGTTACTAACCAAAATGGGTCATCTACCGAGATATCATCATTCGGACCTTCTAGCTCCTCAACCGAAGTATAGACGGGAGCGAATAACTTCCCACCAAAGCACGGGTTGTTCTCTGAAAAACGCTTATTGAAGACTAGATTTTGACCGATTTTGGCACAATAATTTCCGACTGGATAATTTTTGAGATCGTCATAGCTCACCAACTGGAACTCTACTTTGCCGCCATCTTTTGTCAGCACATAAATATTGTCGCCCTTTGAAGTTGAAACTTCTACAATATCATCGTCAAGCGAATATTCGTCATTACTCGAAATCGTTCCAATTTGTCTAGCACGCTCATAGCGTGAATTCCACGATTGTCCGGGCTCATTTAGCCACGCATTTTGGTAGTAATTTGCAATTCCCCGAATTTTTTGCCACTTGGCATTATTCTGTGTAAGAATCGTTGCCTTGCCGGTCGCTTTGAGAATTACCGCATCGATAAGTTCTTGTAAAGTCATTTAAGTATCTCCTTTCTTGATTTCGTAATAACGCCCCCAGCTCATACCATAAGTTTTACCAGTGTCGCCTTTATCCCCTTTTGGACCTTGTGCCCCAGTTAAACCTTTTTCTCCTCGTTCACCTTGCGGCCCAACAGGGCCAATATCACCAGTATCACCTTTTTCACCCTGTTTACCTTGTGGGCCCTGAATACCTTGATCACCTTTCTCGCCTTTTTCTCCAGCGTCGCCTTTCGGTCCTTGCTCACCAGTATCACCTTTGGGGCCGATTGCGCCAGCGTCTCCTTTATCTCCCTTATCTCCTTTTGGGCCTTTGAGCCCTTCTAGTTGTTCTTCCGTAAACATATCGTAGGTAAAAGCCGCACCAGTTTCACCAGTATCACCCTTGTCGCCTTTCTCACCTTTACGCCCTTCTGGCCCAGCCACATTTGTATTTGTTGTGTTGATTCCCTCTCCAATATTCGCCGCAATATTCAAGGTCCCTAAATTGATTTCTTCATTCATTATCGCTAAACCCCCGTAAAGTTGTTGCCGGAGTAATCTGTAATTTACCTTCAAGCAAAGTTATGCGATCTGTGTCGGCTTGTTTCAGAACAATATCATAGACATACTTTCCCGGTACTATATTGGCTTCGCTTGCAGTTAGCTTAAAACTTACTACTCCTGTTTCAGTATTTAGCACTTCTTTCGCACTTAAAGTTTTGCAGATAACTGCATTTGCATCAGTTTCGTCATTATCATATTCGGGTTTCGCTGTGAAATAAATCGTGTCCGTATCAGTAATAGCCGGAACGGAGTTAGCGTCCAGTACGGTTAGATTTATTGTCTGCGTATTACCACGAATTATTTTGATATTTTTTGCCATATTCCTCCTTATTTGATGCCTTTCTTAACGCTCACTCTTGCCCGTGCCCCGAGATTAGCCTTTTTGATGTTAGTCGCCAAAGCGACTGCGTTCATCCTACGGCTCGTAGATGGGGCCCTAGTTACCGAATTGACCTTAATCTCGTTGCCACTTGCCAAAGCCTTTGCGTAGGCGGATAGAGCGGTCTTGGACGCGGCAGAATAAGCAGACTTTCTGCTACGCTTACCTTTGCCTCTCTTGCTACTCTCCAAATTGTTGATGTTGCGGTTCCGACTCTTATAGGTTGAGGCTGAAATCACCCCAGCATCATACATCGCACGGTTCAAGGCATTGAGATAGCCAACCATATCAGCACGATTGTCTAGCTCGCCCAGTAGATTTTGCATATCAGCCCTTGACCCAGCAAGAGAGTAGGCATCTCGCACATCTTTGTTCCAGTTTTGGCTGACTTTAAGCTTGCGAAGTTCCTTTTTGCGTTTAAGCTCTTGGACCTCTGTCAAATTACCATTTGCTTTATCATTCTCAAACTTGGCTTCGGCGAGCTTATATTCGGCTTCTCGTCCCTCTGTCGTATAGATATAGCGTTCCCAATCTTCTTTTTCCATTGAGTTATACTTATCTAATACCTGCTTATATTCATTGCCGAGCGACTCGCTAATCTCTACGCCGTGCCCATTACCATTCTTGCTCGGTTTATTGTAGTTATTAACATCGAAGCCATCTTGCATCAGGGCTTTCTGGCGTTTAGACAGCTCGCTCGTGATTTCGTTCGTACGCCCTTGTTCAGTTTTAGCGGCAAAGCCTGCAATCGCCTTCGTATCAGTATCGATGTGATCGAGTGCCTTTTTCTGCTCGTTAGCGTCAAGGGCTTGGAAGGCTGGATCAGCTTTAAGTTTTTTCTTATAGTCCTCCGCTAGGGCCGCCTGAATGTCGTATTGGCTTTCTACGCTGGCCGACATAAATCGCCGAAATGCACCTTGACTAAAAATTTCACCAACTCCACCACCATCGGACTTATTGTCGGGGTTATCTGTCATAACTTTGGTAAGGTCTTTGAACAATCCCCCGCCCCAGTTCTGGATAAAGTTGTCGATTATTGGGGCATCAATACCGGTCGCCTTTGCGACACTACGAGCTACGCCAGTCGTGTATTTCTTGCCTTTGTCCTCTGGGTCTAAATTGCTATCATAATCGCTGACAATTTCTTGGCCAGTATAGGTATTCTTGTTCATTGCTATTTCTAGGAAGGGTTTGCCGGCGGTCGGCGTGAGTTGATTGACTGGGTTTTCTGCATCGATCCCCGTAATTGCAGTAAAGATATCACCACCCAACATCATTAGATCTTCTGGCTTGCCCTTGAGGTTATTCACGGCATCGGTGATTGGATAAACCATCTGTGGCAAAGGAATTTTGGTTACTCCGACAACACGATTGGTCCCGGGATCATAATGAGCATTATCACCGAAGATGATGAGATTACTCTGTTTCTCTTCGTCGCCAATACGATCCCATAGTTCTTGGTTCTGGGTACTATTTATTCCACGCACAGCTGCTGCAACACCAGCAAAAGCAGCTACGGCCATCGTAGTCCGAACTGGGCGTTCTTTGAACTGGTTAACAGTAATGCGTCCACCTTGTACTCCGGCATCAAGGAATGGAATAACCTTATTGAGTACACGGACAGTCGCACCGGCTCGACCGAAATTCAAGGTATTATTTCTCGCAGCCTGTGATTTCTCGGCAGTTGTCCCGTCTGTACCATAATACTGTTGAGCTCTAGTGAAATACTCGGTCTTACCAATCACATCAGCAAGGGTATCGATCGGATGTTTTAGCCTCTCCCACGCTCGTCTTGGTAGTTGATGAGCCTGCTGCAACTCTTTTACTAGCTCGCCAGATTTATAGCCATAGGTTTGTCGATATTCGCTGCCAATAATGCCTTGACGAGCCAGTTCAGCTTGCATCGCCTTACCTTCTTTACCGATGCCAAAAGTAGCTTTAAGGGCCTTTGGTGTGCCTTTAATATTCGCTTTGAGACTGCCAGTGATAGTCGTTTGCAATTGATCGCGAACTAGGTTAGATATGGCAAACATTGGGTTAGCACCAGTTGCACCAGTTCGAAGCACTTTTGTCGGTGCTCCGAGCACTTTAATGATATTTTGGGCAAAATCTGGCATTACGCCATTTAAGCCTTTCATTTCTTTGGCAACTAATGCCGGCACTTCGTAATCGACTTTCTCACCACCCACGATAAACGAAAGCTTGTCGTTGCCGGCCTGTGGTTTAGCTCCTTCTGGAAGTCGAGCTTCACGGAAGGCGGCCGTTTCTGATAGAGTTCTGGCAACCTTATTTCTTTCGCCTTCATTAACTGTGCGGATCGCGTTTCTAATCATTGATTCAAGAGGGTTCTGCACAATGCGATCTGATCCCTCGATTTTCTGCACAGCAGTTTGCTTGCCGAGATTACCAATCTGCTTGGACTTATGCATCCCCATATCGGCAATATCATCTAGTATGCGGTTCATCGGCACATAGTCAGTATTATCTCGAATCAGCTGGTCTCGGAGCTCCCCGCTAATTAAGCCGCTGTCAACCGCATAATCTAGCATTTTCTGGTTAAATTCTCGCACAACTTTTTCTTGTGCGGCATACTTATCACTAACCGACCTAATCAAGGCCTGATCGGCGATGTCATTCCTACCAGTCCTAAAATCATTACCTTTGGTGCGTTTGAGCTCTTGACTACGCTTGGCAATAAGGTACTGTTGGAACTCATTGGCATCATTTGTACTCATTTTGCCAATAACTTCCGAAAGTCTGCTATCTTCAATCATTTGTTTGGCGATCGTGTCGGAAGTGCGAACGCGGTCTACACCTTCACGGAGGTTAAGGCGATCGCCTTTGTCTTTAACATAGCGTTCATAGGCCACTGCATCATCCACGAGGTAGTGTTTGAGATTATCGATCTTGTCTTGGACTTTTTGCTTGATTGGAGTCCTATTTGTTGCTTTCTGGGCTGCAACCTGCTCTTTAACATATTTTTTGAGGTCAATCTCTGGGTTAGTAGTTTCGTCGATCCATTTTTCTCCCGTAACTGGGTCGGTGTAGGTGCCGTCTTTGGTACGGGGAGCGTTATCAAGCATAGAGTCGTAGTTGGTTTTGGTATTGACATTAAGTCTATTCTGTGATATATTGGAATCACTAGCATCAGCTGCGTCACGATTGAGCTTAAACTCGGCAGCTGGTGCTATTTTTTGCTGTTTGCTTTTGTTATATGCCGTAATGACATACGGATTTGTCTCTTTTCCGTTAAAATCTGTACCGAGCACGGCTTTACGCGAGCTATCATCCGATTGATACACGGCACGCTGATCATTACCATCTACAACTCCTTTACCGTTTTTTAAGGTATCTAGCATATCATAGGCGTTTTGAATAGTGCGGCCATTATCGTTTATAATATGTGCCAGCCCATAGCCTCCACCATCTTTACCAGTCCTCTTATTAACATAGTAATCTTGTCTGCCGTAAGGCAAGTCAATGTTACCATTTTCGGAGGTAGGAATTGCACTTGTAGCATTACCTTTTTGCCGTTTAGCGAGATAGTTGATCGCAGCAACTGGATCTTCCCCATTATTAAACATCTTATATTCCTTACCGAAATCGCCAGTTTTAGAAACTAAATCAGTATAGGCATTCAATAATTTATTATCACCTCCTTTTTGCGCAGTTTTTAATCCATCGTTAACTTTGTATCCAAGCTGGATTAGAGTTTGTAGTGCTGATGGATCGTTTTCTGTACCGGGCTTAAACAAGTCGCGATTGCCGCCTTTTCCCTGCCTTACGGCACCGGTAAGGTCAACGGCAAGATCGCCCACGATGTTGTTGGCGAGTTCTGTACCAAAACCGTCGGTGAAGTTCTTGTCGCCACCTAGTGCTGATATGCCTTGACTGGCAGCAGTGGTCGCAAGGGCGAATGGTACTTCTTTTGCAGCGTACTTCCCCATTGCTTTGCCGACTTCTCCGAAGTTTTTATTTGCGAGTAGACCTTGCAAAGTTTGTCCGTCCTTGAAATTGATGTTTGGGCCGAAGCCTTTCATACCGGCAACCGTCAAACCAGCATTTAACGCCGAGTTACCAAGTCCGGCCAGCTTGCTTCCGGTTGATTGGTTCTCTCGGACAAGATTCCCGTTCACATCAGTATAGTAGTTGCGATTACGGTCAGTAATAGCGGACGCGGCTGAATCAGCAAGCCCTAGCCCAGCGTTTACCAACCCATAGGCTCCGCCAGTTACCATATTCCCAGCGATATTACCGACCGTACTACCGGCAAAGTTTGCCACATCGAACACTTTATTGTTGCCGTAGTTCTGGTTAGCATTGTTTTGTGAAATAGCCCGAGCGGCTTCTGCACCACCTTTATTACCCATAATTTCCGACAAAGTTCCTAGTGCGTCAGTAGCCGGTTCGGCCATATTGCCAACGATACCACCACTTGTGATCCAGTCTCCAAAAGACTTACCGAGTGATTTTTTACCCCTATCTTCGTTTGCAATCATATCGTCATAGACCGCTACTTCGGAGAGCAGTGTGCCGTAGGCATTCTTCAATTCTTCTTGACCCTCATCGTCAGCCTTACCAATGGCCTGCGAGAGTGTCGTCTTGGCTTTTTGGAGGTTCTGCCAAACATCCCACTTATCGTCATTTGAGAGACTACGATATTTATTCACAAACTCCTTGCCACTAGCTGGCAAACTACCTTGTTCGGTTGTCATCTTTTTAAGACCACTACCTAGCTGATTTGCCGAGCGACTCTGAATTGACTCACCAAATAGATTTTTATACTGATCTTTGGTAGTTTCTAGTGCCGACTGATACTTACCCCAGAACTCATTATTGTTATCTCGAAGCGAGTCATAGCGAGCTTTGGCTTGATTTGCTCGGTCGAGAGAAAGTTCGGCGTTATTATCTTGCTGATTCGAGGTAGTTTTGTTTGTTAAATTAGGGGTCGATGTCGACAGGTTAAGTGTTGGACTTAATGTCGTCTTGCCTAGCGTAGTCAAAGTTTGATTACCGCTATTATTTAGTGTATTGAGTTTGAGCGGATTGTTACTGCGTAGGTTCAGCTGTGAAGTAGAGTTATTCCGGCTAGCTAACGGCTGCGATAACGAAAGACTGTTGACCTTGAAGGGGGCTTTTGGGGCAATACTCGGTTGTTGGCTTTGAGTTCTATGCGTAGTTTGAGCATTTACCATCTTCGGCTGGTTCTGCGTCGTCATATTCCTTACGCCGCCAATAAACCCACCGTTAGCTCGGCCAAGCGAATTACCAACAGACCTTGCTTGGTTTTGTAAATCAAGCTTCTTTTTGAGTGGATCATCCAACCAGTTCAAAAGAGTTGCCATTTCCTAACTCCTCTTGTATGGGTTGCTATCTTTCCGATCCTTAATTCCAAGTAGCATTGCTAGTGTCGGAGCGATATTAGCACTCATCCCGGCTTGCGGAGCATCACTGACTTCGGTCGTAATACTGGAATTGCCAGTATTGTAGCTAGACAGAGTTGGGGCATTATAATTTGCTCTCATACCATCGTAGCGTGGAGCGACAAAGCGGTTCAGTTCACTTAACCTATTTTGGTTAGCTTTCATCTGCCCGGTAATCTCGTTGATCTTATTGCCAGCTCCCGCCCCAGCACTGCCTCGTTGGGCATATGCGTCAGCTAGCACACTTAAGATACTATTGCGTTGATTGAGAACTTTTTGCTCGTTCTCTCGTAGCTGTCCGGCCTTCCAGTCTTCAAGTTTCTTCTTATCGTTTTCGTGATCAATCTGATAATTACCCCAATTCGTATCAAGTTTCTGCTGATTTTCTCCAAAAGTTTGATTCGCGCCAGTTCGCTCTTGGTTAGCCTGTGCCGTAACGAGTTCAGGGGCATTGTACATCGCTGCGGAGCTTCCACCAGCACCCATTGCACCTAGTGTCCGCAAAAGTCCACGCAAACCCTGCGATGCCCGATCTGCGATGGTATTCTTGTTCGTCTGTAATTGCTGTTGATTCCTAGTCGTGCTGGCTTCATAGTCGGCTTTGGAACGGTTATAAGCACTTTGTAATTCGTTGCGTTTTACATTGTAATCGCTGTCTGTGCTCTTGTTTAATTCCCCAAGCAAACCATTTAGTCCGTTTAGTTCATTCTCCCTTTGGCCAATTACGCCATTCCAGTAATTGATGGCATTGCGATCATAGCCGGAAGACGAAGAAGAAGATGAAGTGGCTGAATTATTGGCAGCATAGTCGGGAGCAGCTTGTTGCTGCTTATGGCCGTCCAGCCAAGTTTGATAATACTGATTGGCCCAAGCAGCCCCACTCACAGGACCTTTTGTCCCAGTAACGGATGGTAGCATGTCTAATTGCCATTGAGAGCTTGCCTTACCATCATTACCTACGATATTAAGGAGTCCGCCAGCCATTTTGTCTCCACTGGCAGATTTAGCTGCTAACCATCCGCGATAATCATCGTTGCCGATATATTCCTGTCCATAAGCGTTTTTCGCCATAAAAGAAATCCTCCAAGAGTTAATTTAGATTTACTCTTGGCGAATCTTCTACTTTTTCCGTATTCCCAAGCTCGACTATCTAAAAAGCACGGTGCGTGCGGCTTTTCCGATTGCAATCGCCTCCGTACTTTTTGGGTAGACTTTGCTTAAAAGCTAGTACTTATCATTATAAATGAGTTTACAAATTCGTGCAACTAGCTTTTATTTTGGTCCATAGAAATGTTCTACGAAGTAGGTAGGGTTATCGTAGCTATTCGGCGTTAAGTCCCCACAGATCCCAAAGCCCGTCATGGTGTATTTACTGCTCAACATCTCTTCCCTGTGAGCAACACTATCATTCCATGCATCAAAGACTGCCTTTGCTGAATCATCCGGAACAGATTGCATCAATAGGTTTTCATTGTAATACCCTGCAAGTCGCAATGTATCTTCAATGGCAATTTTTGTACCCCGTCTGCCATCCGGATCTACGTGGTCATAATACCCTCTTGCGACCATATCGTCGCACTTAATTTGGGCACTTTTCTCTAATTCTGGACTATATCGCAGAGCTGGGACTCCGACTTCTGCCCGTCTTCGGTTCACTTCAGCAAGTAGCTCCTCTTTGGTGGCCACTGATATTACTTCGGGTTCCTTCTTTGGTTGCTCGGGTTCCTTTGGTGGTTCGGTCGCGGTTTCGGATTCGTTTCTCCACAAAAGATGCTGACTTAATAGAAGCGCACCGATAGCCATTATCACTATGATTGCCATAATCGAAAGACTGATCCAAATGCTCTTCCAGCTACTTTCTTCTTCTTTCTTGTTCATTATCTATATGATATCATGAAAGTATGAGTGAGCTCCAAGTTATAATCTTGCCTTTCATGTTGTCGCTTGGGATGGCCTGGCCGATATGGGCGATTTATAAACACTTCCGGCTGCAAAAGGTGCCTGAAATCGAGGAAGGCGAAAATATTACTATGATTACAGTAATTATCATGTGCTGTTATATGGTCAACTTATTGTGGTTTGTTCCTCACGTAGTGATTACTGACGCCGTTACGAGTATGTCTGATGCCGAGTATCAAAATTGCACACAGAGCACTTATCAAGATGGTAAGGCGTTTACCGAAGAGCAGTGTTTCTTCTTCCGGGATGTATTGCATGGCGAGTATAGTAGTGGTGGAAGTCATTTTGATATTCAGTCTTTCATAAAATCAGAGTAAGATGCCCATAGTTAGATCAATAGACTTAATGAATGCCAAAAGAGCCCCTTTATAGGGGCTCTTGTTGTGAGGCAGTAAGTTTAACTACTCATTAGGCTCGTCATTTGCGACAGGCTCGTCATTTGCGATGATAGCTTGTTCGGAGGCTTTGCTTGGTTCGGTGCTAGTTTTTAACGATCGCGACCGCCTTCTTGGTGCCGTTTGCATCGACTACCCAAGTACCCGGACGGAATAGACCACGCAAGAGTGCACCATCCACGCCAGCCGCAACAGCTTCTTTGCCGGTGAGAACATAGGTCTTGTAGAGCTTGCGGACATCCTTCATAACACGCTTATCCCACAAGACGGCCTTGATGTCTTTCGCTGCGGTGAAGCTAGCCTTGCCATATGGGGCCTTGCCAGAGAGCGTCATCGTATTGAATAGGTCGTCAGGCAAAATGACAACTTCGACACCTTTATATTTGCCGATGATCCCGTCCTCGATGATGCTGTCATTCTTGCTCGGAGCGTAAATCGTAAACAACGATTTATCAAGCTCCGGCTCATTAGATGCTGGAATGAACATAGCCTGCGTCTTTGCGTAGCTACGGACATTTTTAAGCGTAGCAATCATCGAGTTAATATCGTCCATTAGCGAAGCGGTTGCAGCCACAACATTTGCCCCGCCATAGGTAGTTGCTGCTTTGATTGCCGTAGCAATACGGATCTTATCAACCAATGGAGCGTATTGCTCTCGAATGCCGGTGTCAAGAATTTCTGCGGCATCAGCTAATGCACCAGCTGTGTCGTTAATGTCGACATTCGGAATGACTTGGTTAATGTCATAGAACATCTCCAAATCTTTACGAACGACGCTACTCTTGACTGCACTTGGAGTGCCAAAGGTTGGTCCAGTGTGTTGGCCAAGAAAGTCGCTAGTATCAACCGTGCGGAAGTAAGCACTTGCTACCCCACCATCATCCTTAAATTCAGTTGCTTTGGAAACATAACGCTCGGTTAGAGAGCTTTCGCTAAAAACCTGATCGAGCTGTTTCGCATATTTGGTTGCGTAGTCTGTATTACGCGTATCTGTCGTGTCTGCCATAAATTTTCTCCTTATAGCTTAATTTGGTATTGTGCCATACCGATTAGCGATTATCGCGGGCTCGCTTCAACCCCTTGCCAAATGGATCGTCATCACCATCTGCTCCGGACGGGCTAGTAGCTCCACCGATTACATCCGCACTTGCCATCATTTTCTGTGCAGCTTTTCTTCCAGCGACTTCGCCACGAGTCTTTGCGGACTTTGCGGCGTTTGCAATCGTTGAATAAAGCTCATACGGCGAAACTTGGCTACCAATAATCCTACCCGTGTTCTGGTCGCGGATAATTGAAGCATCGAGCAAGCGATCGGCTTGGTTGGCAAGGGCTTCGTCATATTCGTCCGAGTTCGGATCAAACATCGGAAAATCCCGTAAGACCTGTTCGGCTTCGTTGATCAAAGCCATATTGGTCTCAACTAACCGAGTATTGTATTCGTCCATCTGTCGGGCTTGATGATCTAGCTCGTATTTTGCCTGCAAAAGCAACAGCTGTGCTTCGGTTCGATTAAAGTAATCTCCGGTTTCTGGATTAATCTCTTCCAGTAACTGTTCTACGGTTGGAAGATCGTCCTCACTTTTTAGCTGATACTTTTGCCGATTCAGTTCCTCAATCTCGCGTTTAATGGCATTGCGTTCGGCGACTTTATCGCGTATTTCGGTATTAAGTTGCTGTTTACGCATTTCTGCGTCTTTTGCTGGTCGATTCTCCGGTTCAGAGCTATTCTCTTCGTTTAGATTCTCGCTATTTGCCTCTTCAAGCTCTTCGCTAAAATCTAACTTGGTGCTCGTCTCGGTATCGGTCGATAGGTTGTTGGTGCCAGCGGTTGATGATTCCGTCGGAGCAGAGCCTATCTCTGCTGAATTATCTTTTACATCGTTGATTTCGGCGTTATCTGCCATATTATCTCCTTATTTTTACGCCTCTATTACGGGTGGCGATTCCGCAGGTCGAGATTAACCCTTGCCTATCACTTTGGGTGGGCAAAAGTGATAGGCAGCGACCAATCTCGTTATTTATCAAACATCTTACCTAGCCTTTCTATGGCACCAATCTCCGAGCGTAGAATTGCTACGACACGCTGATTGGCTCTAACCTCATGCATGAACTGCTCTGGATTGTTCGTGCATTTGATTGAGTCAACACTTGAATAATAGTTGACTTGTCTATGCAGCCGTTCGAGCAACTTGGACAAAATCGGTTTTTCTCGATCATATTCCACCTTTGCTTTGAGTTTACGCTCCTCTTGAGCCTGTGGCGGTGTTATTAACTTCTCGCTGCTTCTCGGATATAGATTATCTTCCATCCATTAGCCTCCCAATATTCTCTAAAATTTCCTCGCCCGGCACTCCGTTTTTCTCGGCTTCGAGTGCTTGCTGAATTATCTCATCTGGTACCCCACGATCACGCAGAATTTCTATAATCATCTGCTCCTCGTCTACATCTCCTGCGCTAACATCTTTCGTGCTTTGCTGTTTGTTAAAATCATTCAGATCGATAGTCAGATCTTCGGGGTCTTCGACTCCAGAATTAGTTACAATCTTATTCCAAGCCGCTGCAAGATTTTTGGTTGGGATAAGTTGTGCTAAAGTTGGTGTTCCAGCAATTTGCAGGAGTAACTGTAAAGAGTCCAGCTGTTCAGCTTGGCCATTGAGCTTACTGGTTGAAGCATTCACCCGAAAATGCAGGGCTGGAGTTGCACTGGAATAGTTAATTCTGATAACATTGTCTTGATTAACAAACCCCTCTTTTAATTTGTCTTCCCTTTCTAGCTCACGCAGACGGTCAGCAGTCTTTTGGTCTAGTTGCAGATCCTCGACGCCTTCGCGTTCAGCAAAGTAAACATTCACGGCAGTTTCTGCCCAGTTCTCGAAGAACGACTCAAAGTTCTTGCGGAGATAATTATCGTCCGTGCTCATAATCTCTTTTTGCTGTTTCAGAGCAGCCGGAGTTTTGCCCCAACCGGGATTGCCGACATCACTGCCAATGCTTGTATTTCCACCGGAGTTAAAGAGGTTGAGCAGCTGGCTTTTATTGAGTCCATAGATATTGGCGTATTCGCGAATTGCTGTCGTATCGACTTCGAGCGGTTTGATGTTGTTGTTCGGATCTGAACCCATTTCTATGAGTGCGTCAGCTTCGTAAAACGATTGTGATGTATCAATGTTGCCAAATACCATAAGCGGAGGAGCAAGTCCGAGTGCTCGGTTAAACTTATAGGCACGCATATCACCATCAAGCATATTCTGCATCCCGCCAACTAGCTCGACAATCGAACGACCATATGGGTTGCTACCGTCCACATCGGCATAGAAATAATCAATCGGAATTGCTCCGCGTGGATCCTTGTTTTTCTTGCGTCTGACGATCGCACCGGCTTTGCCTTCGCCGGATGGACTGCCAACATAGAATGTCGCACCAATGCCTTTCTGGAAGCAAGCTACAACTTCTATACCGCTACCAGTAACACTATTCGCTTCCTCACTAGCAGTCTTGGCTTGTTCGTCCTTTGTGGCTACATTATCACGAATCTTTTTGAGGGCTTCAATATCCCACGAGCTCTCGTATTTCTCACGGCCAGCTTTGGCTTCTTTGGCCAAGCTCTGCTCATTTTTAATAATTTGATCAATATCTTCTGGTTGCCACCATGATCGCATAAAAATGTAATCACAGGAGTAGAGAGATTTCTTACCTTCTTGGAAGAAGATATCACCGTAGTAAATTGGTACCATATCGGTAGTAAATTCACCGTTTTTCTCGACGAATGGGGTATAGACTGCTTGCCCACCGAAAGTAAGACCGTTTTCTAGTGTCGTCCAAAACTTTTGGATCAGGTCATAACCAGAGTTTGCATACGGTAAAATCTTATTGAGTAAAATAAACTCTGCTACAATTGGCAACCAGTCATTATCATCGTCTGATGTAACCGTACCGGTCGGTAATTGCTGAATTACGCGTTTTGGAGTTTTACGAATTAAAGCGGCCGTAGTCCCATCGCTAACATTTGCATATTGCTTGGGCACATCTGATGGAGCTTCATTTCTGGCGATTCTCTCGTATTCAGAAAAATGACTAGACCATTTTTCTGTCCAGTCTTTTGCGGACTGATATTTTTCCCAAAGATTTGTCTCCGTGATAAGATGGTTCATCTAGTGCTTTCTTTTGTAGCACGGTGCTCTTACTTTTTGGATGAACCGCTTGAGTTTATTTTAACACATTGATTTTAATATTCAAGCTTTGTGTAGCATTTTACGACATAATAGTCATTGCTTTTTGGGATACGCTCGATTCTCCAAGCCGGGTCAAGCATTGAGTGGTCTTTGCTTAATTCGTCGCTAAAATTAAGATAGAGTTCCAACTCTTCTTTTTGATTCTGCACACGAAATCGCTCTTCATAACGCCTACGAACTGGCAGCTTGACCTCCCCCTTAATAACATTCTTTTGCGTAATTTCTGTTTTATTCCCGTTGATTTTCGTTTCCGTAATTTTTCCAAATCGATCACCAAAGTTTTTCATTTTACCTCCTAACCAATAATATGTTTTACGCCATGTCGATTAACATGGATTTTAATTGTGTTCTTACTTGCAGGTTGCCACGAGTTTAGTCCTTCAATGAGATATCTCATTGCGTCGCAGGCGTGGCTAGTCCAGTCGTGGAGCGGTTTTTTATGCAATATCTGGTTCTTCTCGTCCCATTCGTAGTGATATTCTTTGAGACATTTAATTAATCGTTCGCACTTTTCGCTGTTGATCCAAACTCGGTTCATCGCGTTTCTAACTTCATCAATGCCATCTGCTACACTTCCGGCTTTGAGAACAGTCGTATTGTAAATACCCATAT
>CARTQV010000002.1 GCA_949070545.1 uncultured Candidatus Saccharibacteria bacterium
GACTACGGCTTCTCCCTCCGCTGCCTAGCTAGTTAGTGTCTATAGTAGGAGGAGGGGAATGGTGGTATAATGAAGGTAGGGCCTGGTAGCTCAATGGATAGAGCAGCTCCGTCCTAAGGAGAAGGTTGTGCGTTCGACTCGCACCCGGGTCACCAATTTCACGCCATAATGGGCTATTTCGCAAGTTCTTGCGTCGTTCGCTGGTCTGAAAGACCCGCTTCACTTGCAAGAATGCGGACTAGCTCCATTCTGACCTGAAATTTACAAGGAGCATGAATAATAATGAAGTTTGATGGGCAACGCGAAGGTGAAAAGGTTGAATTAGTGTTTCGGCGGCATATTTTGACGACCTGGCGGGGTTGGATATGGCTTTTGGTCTTAGGAGGAGGTGGGATTGTGCCAATGTTGCTTTGGCCGGACAATCAACAATTATTTTTCGTTTGGTTGGGGTGCTTGGGCGTTGGGCTTTTGGGCCTGGGGTATGTCTATATGTTGTGGCATTTTTCATATTATTTATTGACGAATCAGCATATCCGCCAAGTACAGCAGCGAGGGCTGTTTCGGAAAAGCGTGGTGGATTTGGGGCTGGATAAAGTGCAAAGTATTAGTTATGAGGTGCCGGGGATTTTTGGAGGGATGTTGGGGTATGGGACTTTGCTTCTCCAGACACAAGTAGGAAATATGAAAATCAGTATGGTGCAAGGTCCAGAAAAGACGTATAATATATTACAAGATTTAACTGATAGGGCAGCGGAGTGAGTTTATTTAAAGAGAAACCGAAGACTGAGCGCGAGAAAGTTGAGGAACGGCGCGAAGAGGTTTTGGCAAAGGGTCGGAAGTTCAAATATCCGATGCAATACGCCAAACATAAAGTTATCATTAATACGATTATTGTGGCGCTCGTGGCATTGATTTTGATGGTGGTTGCGGGGTGGGCGATGCTTTATAAGTTTCAGGATACGGGGAATATGCTCTATCGTGTGACGCAGATTTTGCCGGTACCGGTTGCGGAAGTGGCAGATGAAAAGGTGCGATATAGTGATTATTTGATGATTTATCGAAGTAATTTGGAGACGGCAGAGCGGCAAGGTGGGCAATTAGGGGAAGACGCGGATGCGGATTTAGTGAAGAATGGTTATAAGCGCGCGGCACTTGACCTTGCAATTGAATATACATATGCACTGAAGCTTGGGCGCGAGATGGGGATTACTGTATCGGATGCGGAAGTGGATGAAGCGTTTGATGAGCACCGTAAGGTTGGCGGCGTGGAGCGGAGCGCGGAAAGTTTTATGAAAATTATCAATGATAATTTCGGGATGAGTCGACGGGAATATCGAAGGATGTTGTATTTAACGTTGATGCGCGCGAAAGTTGCGGAAGCGGTGGATGCGAAGGCGCAGGATTTGACGGCGCAGGTAGAGAAAATGTTACAGGAGAATGGTGGAGACTTGATGGCGATTGCGGAGACTTTGGGAGTGGAAGTTGAATATCAGGAAACAGGGCAACTGGTGGATAATATGAACGTTGATGGAGGGCGTTCAAATCAGGCAATGTTGCTAGAGCCAGGACAAGTGAGCGAACGATTTTTGTCGAGTAATGGTGATGGATTCTATTACGTAAAATTAGTTGAAAAAAATGATTCGCAGGTGAATTATGTGTCGCTGAAGATTAATTTTACGGAATTTGATGTGAGGGTGGCGGAACTGTTTGATAAAGGTGAGGTGAAGGAATATATTGATCTTGAATTGAAGGAGGGGGAGAACGAAGGGGATGAAGGGGGCGAGGAATCTTAGGGGAATGAGACTACACTTTGAGTTGCTGAAACTGGGGGTGCGGAAGATTATTCTGCGGCAGAATACAGGTGTAGTGTTAAGGAAGTTTTGTGAGAAAATGGGGGTGGCGTATATTAAGTTTGCACAGATTTTGGCGATGCAGAATTTCGGGGATTTGTTTACGGAAGAAGATCGGGTAATGCTCGCGGGGATTTGCGACGATTGTAATCCCGTGGATTTCAAGAAGATACAGAAGATTCTTAGTGCGGAATATGGCGAGGAGATTGAAGAAATTTTCGCAGAGATTGAGCCAAAACCGGTTGGAGCGGCGTCGATTTCGCAAGTGCACCGAGCGAAGCTGAAGACGGGAGAGATCGTGGCAGTGAAGGTGAAACGGTGTGATGTGACGCAAAAGTTGGAGAAAGATGTGGCGAAAATGCGGAAATTGGTACATCGCTATGGTTGGCTGGTAAAGTTCAGAAATTATGTGGGCGGAGATCGAGTGTTGGAGCTTTATCTTGACTGGATTCGGGAGGAAACGGATTTTGCGCACGAGCAACAAAATATCAGAACTTATGATGAGTTCGCGAAGGTGACGAATGGAAAGGTGAGAGGGGCGCGGGAAATACGGGTACCTAAGTTGTTTGAGGGGCTTTGCACGGAAAATGTGATTGTAATGGAGTTTATTGAGAGCCCGACTGTGAATAAAATGGAACTTTCGGACGGGAATAAGAGGAGAATTGCGGAAGCTTTGAATAGTTATATTCGGTTGAGTTTTTGGGCATTGTTTCACGATGGAGAAGTTGTGTTTCATGGCGACCCACACGGTGGGAATGTTTATGTCGAGAAAGACGGTGCGGTGGGGTTCCTCGATATGGGGTTGTTGTTTGTTTTGAGCAAAGAGGACCAAGCTTTGATTAAACAGTTCTTCTTGGCGGCGTATGCGCGCAATGTGGAGAAATTGTATGAACTTTTGATTCCGTACGCACAGATTTCGGAGGCGGAGAGACGAGCATTTCGAAAAGATTTAGAGAAATATTGTCAAGAAATTGGTGAGAAGGAAATTACGTCGTATTTTATGGATATGATTGCGGTGTGTTTGAAATATCAGTTTTTACCACCGAATTTTTTGTTCTGCATGGCAAAAGCGTTTGTGTGTTTGAATGGGATTGCGGGATTTACGGGGAATGTGGTGCGAGCGCAAGAGCTACTAGGAGAACAAGTGGCGGAGTTCTTGGTGGAACGAAGTTTTGAAGACTGTCGGGTGATTGTGAAGCGGGGAATGACGCTGTTGCCGGAAGTGTTAGAACGGGGAGCTATGGGTAGTTTGGCGCAGGGAATTGCGCATGGAATGAAGCAGACGGAGGAGATGTGTCGAGAAGTGAGGCAGGCACTAGGGAATATTGAGGAGACGCTGGAGATTTTGCGGGTGGCAAGTTGATAGTTGTCTGAAAAAAGTTTTTATAGTAGAATAGAAAAAATAAGTAAGCTTAAACCTTTTGGTTGGCTATAAATTAGGAGGCAAAATGGCAACAAAAACTACGTCGAAAAAATCGACGGCAAAGAAGCCGAGCACGGCGAAAACAACGAATAGTCGGAAGAAGACCACTGCGAAAGCTGATATGCCCATCTTGCGACGCGCAAAGAGTGCTAGTTGGATGGCGATCTTTGAGTCGCTTGCGATTGGCGCTCTGGGGATTTTGTTGATTCTGAATCCGAATACGATGTTGAAGATTGTGTTCTATGTGGTGGGGATTTTCCTAATTATCAAGGGAGTTTATAAGATTCTGAACTATTTCGCTGTGCATGGGAAATATGATTTTTATAATAATGATTTGCTTTATGGCGTAGTGGCGCTGATTTTTGGGGTGATTTGCGTGGTGCTTTGGGAGCAGCTAAAAGAGGTCATCGGAATCGTCGTTGGCGTATGGATGATCTATGGGGCTCTGGTACGGATGAATACGGCGATCAAAATGCACGCTGCAGGAATCAAGGAATGGTTCTATGTATTGTTGCTCTCGATGGTGATGATGGCGCTTGGGATTTATATGATTATTAGCATGAATCTGATTGTGTCGCTTGTGGGTTGGATTATGGTTGCGGCGGCAGTGATTGGAGTTTTGGATGATATTATCTTTATTAGACATATTGATGCGGTGACGCAATAATTGTAAGGAGAAGAGGGTCCTTGCCTGCGGGCGGGGGCTCTTTTTTCTGAGAAGGGAGTGTGGTATAATAGGGGTGTGCCGTTGTAGCTCAGTTGGTAGAGCAGCTCATTCGTAACGAGCAGGTCGCTGGTTCGACCCCAGTCAACGGCTCCATACTAAGGTATGGTATAATATATAGTATATGCGGGTGTCGTATAACGGCTATTATGTATCCTTCCCAAGGATGAGACGAGAGTTCGACTCTCTCCACCCGCACCAAGCTCACTTTCTTGGTGAGATTTTTTGTTTATTACTTTTTTCTGTCTTCTTTTGCTCTTCTGTCTAGCCAACCATGCCTTCTCCTCCTACTATAGACACTAACTAGCTAGGCAGCGGAGGGAGTAGCCAGTTAGATAAGCCCCACTATCCCAACTAATGAATTGTGATGGCGAGACAGCACTATTAAAGTAAAAATAATGCACTGCAGCTCCATGGCTATTCTCTACTATAGAAAGAGCCCAATAATAGCCAGCTTGTCCTAGGTTACTAAATGGTTTTATGAACACATAACCTTCAGGACCACGATATTGATATTCGTTAACATACCCGCTGCGCACAAAGTCTAGTTGTTTAGAAAGCATAATTTATGGATAAGAATACTTCCAACTTGTGTTTTGAACACAAGTTGGAAGTAGGATAACTGGGGGCGCTGTGAATTACAAGGCTTTGTATTAGTTTAGATAATTAATTTGTTCAGTCTCGATGATTGGGGTGTGCGTTAGGGTTGAATCGTCTAAATTGGCTTTTTCTAGAGAGAGGGCAGAGATTTGGTGGTTGTTGTAGGTTGTGTAATAGAAAATGCCCTGTTCGAGATTATAGCAAGAACTATAGAGCGTATGTTCGTATTTGTTATCACCGAGGTCGCAGCAACCGTTTTGTTGGTCGACGGAGTGGAGAATGTGGAAGAATTGGCTAACACTGGAGAGCTCGTCGTCGGCAGAGACGGAGTTGAGTTTTGTGAAGGCGGCTTTTGCGAAGCGAGACTCAGAAGAAAGATCGCCGGGAAGGCCAATAGCGCCCATACCTCGACTATAAGTCGGGAAATTATAGGACGGGGCGAGGTTGTTCTCTGGGGCTTTGGCAGAGAGGTGTTGGTAGTTGCTAAGTTGGAGAAGCTGCTTATCGAAGGGTGGGTTGTTGGTTAAGACGCCGACTGGGTTGTCATAGATTTTGAGGCCGTCAGCAACAGATTCAACGACGATGCAGGCACCGGTCGTGTCGGTGATCTCCCAGTGGAGCTCGGAAGCGGGAAGCTGGTCGCTGAAGTTTAGGTTGCGGAAGTTCATTTTTCCGAGGAGAGTTTTGGTTTCCTCGACGGTTGAACATTGGCTGAGGATCCAGGGAAGGAACTCAAATTGAGCGATGTTATCCTTGCCATCGACATGATTGTTGTAGACGGCGTTGCCGACGAAGTTGAGACCGGCGATGCCGAGGCCCTTTTCGTTGATTGCATCATAGAGTAGAGGGTAATCTTTTGGTTCACCACTTGCGACGTTAGCAGAGGGATTTTCGGCGACATAAGCGATACCAGTGATGGCGAAGTGGCTTTTCAGGACGCCTGCTTCGCGAAAGTGGAAAGGGAAATTGCGGGGGATAATGACAGATTCTTCGCCATAAGAAATTTCATAGTCGAGATTGCGCCCAAAATAATGGTTTTTGGTTTGGTAAGTAGCAGCTGTACACATTTTTGTCCTTTTTGTTTTTAAGATTGTTATTTGGTTTTATTTTAGCATAAAAAGTTTATTCAGTATATGGAGTGAATTCAAAATCGAAGCCGACGTATTTTGGGATTTTGGTGTTGAGATATTTTTCGACGGCACGACGGACGGTCAGGGAAAGTTCGGTGACACGCTGGTCGGAGGAATCGTCGGTGCTTTGAACGAGAGGAACAGTATAACGAATTTTAACATTGGCTGGGGTGCAATAACGGTCCTTTTTCTGGGTGTTGCCAGAATAGACGCTGGTGGCGCGTTGGTAGTTACGGAAGGCTTCGCTGAGGGTTTTGTCGCCACAACTCAAAATCCAGTCGATGATTTCGCGTTCGGTCATGGTATAAAAATCGTCGGGTGTGAGATAACCTTTGATGTCCATAGAACGGAGAATATCAGCGAGGAAGTGATCGGAAGCACGGGCCTCGGGACTGTGATATTCGGCGAAAAGTGGGAGAGATTTTTTCATGAAATCTTTGCAGACGTCGAGGTCGCGGAAGCCGAGTTCGTCGATGCCGTGTTCGTTTTTCAGGACGACGATGTTGTCAGAAAATCTCTTCACGTCGTCTAGCGACCAAGTGTTGAAAAGGAAATAGCCGTTCGAGAGGGTATATTCGAGACGGTCGGCTGCGAGTCCCGGTAGCTCATTATCGGCCAACGGAAAGAGGTGATAATCGGAAACTTCGCCGGCCAGGATGCCGTCTTTTTTAAGTTGGCGGCAGATAGTGCGAGAGTTGCGGATGATCTCGCTGGTGCGATCTTCGGTTGATTCTTGACTCTCCCCATCACCGTTCATGATGTCGATGGTATGTTTAAAAGCGGGTGAGGCGATATCGTGAAAGAGGGCCGCAAGGGTTTGCTTTTTATCATGAGTAAAACGCCAGACGATGAGGGCGGTGCCGATACTATGAGTGAAAACAGAGTGGAAACAGTCGAAACCGCGGAGTCCACTGTAGCCGAATCCGCAAGCCATGTCGACGTTCGCGAGGCGTTGGATTTCAGGAGCGGCGAGATATTTTAGGAGCCAAGCTGGGAAGTCAGGAGAGAGGGTTTGGAGATATTCGCGTGCAGCGGGAGTGAGATTTTTCAGACAACGTTTTTTGCAGGTTAAGATGTTGATGGTTTTTTCGGAAGTATGGGAGAAAAACCCAGAACGAGAGGTCGTGGCGGTCGCGGGAGTGGCGGCCTCGTTTGCGAGTTCGGCGGCGATATCATCTTCGTCGGTTTTCACTTCGATGGAAAACTTGAAGTCAGCTTCATCTTCGGCGGGCGTTTCGGGGACATTAGGGACAGGGAGGGTAGCCTTTTTCCCAGTTGGGCGATCGTAGATTTTCACCCAGCCCTGCTCGAGCCAAAAACCGATTTCGTGAGAACAGGCTTGTTCGGCGGAAGGCTCTTGGAGAAGGTTGATTTCGATCTTTTTCCCGCGGTTCAAGTTTGCGATGACAGCATAACTGAGGTTGGCGAAGGCGCTGGGACCAATATAACCGCCGACGCCATTGTTGTCTTCGTTCATAAGAAAGAAGACATCGGCACGATCAATGTTTTGGTAGAAGGAACTGTAGATGTCCGTTAGGTTGGCAGCGTAGTCGCCTTCGGTCGAGACTACGCTCGGATAGTCGATGACTTCGTAGCCGCGACCCTCGAAATATCCGCGCCAATAGGCGGCGCGTTCCTGAAGTTTGGAACTTCCAGCAATAATTAGTTTTTTCATGTTAACTCCCGATAACTCTTTGCCCTATCTTATAACAGATAGGGAGTTTTGTCTATATCTGTTATTGATATTTGGTGTGGTTTTTATTATAATTTAAGAGAGATGAAGGAAACAGAACTAAAAACAGAGAAAGAACCGAAGTTAAAGCTGAAAGCGACTTGGAAGGAGATTAGCCGGAAACAGAAGGGCCTAATGTTTCCGATGATTGCACTTTTGGTGTTAGCGGCGATTTTTTTGGTGGTAAGTCTTGTGACATTGCGACCGCAAGGGACGGTGGTAATTGTGGGATATGGTGATGTTTATGGGGAGATGACGAGGCTTTCTGGAGGTTATCGGCGTGATAGCTGGTTGAATATGTTAGCATTTCCGATTTTGGCGGTGGTTTTTGGGGTAGTGCATAACGTGCTTGCACTTCGAGTCTATCGGAAATATGGAAAAAATATGGCGCTTTTGGTAGTCTATGCGACAATGTTGATGATTATAGGAGCGTTCACGGTTTTGCTGAGACTTTTGGGAGAATGGTAATGCAAAATAATGAGATCCCGCTAGGGAAGCGGACGAGGCTGTATCGGTTTTTGGAGATTTTGCCGGGGTTGTTGAGTTATACCGCGGTGATTGCGCTATTTGTGGTGTCATGGATTAGTCCGGTGCTCGGAGCGATTTATTTGTTGGTGATTGTAGCGATTACTTTTGTGAAGGCGGTGGCAACGGCGTTTCGGACGATTCAGGGGTATAATGTCGTCAAACAGGCAAAGAGAGTGAATTGGCGGAGGCGACTTCTGGATCTTGAAGATCCGCATGAGGCTTTTGAGCGCTTGCATGGGCGAAGTGAGAGTAGTTATGGATTTTCGGAACATGTGCAAAATTTGAGGATGTTGTCGGTTGTGGAAGGGAATAACGAGCCGAAACCGAAAGATGTCTATCATGCAGTAATTATGGTGGCGTATAATGAGGGGTTAGAGACATTGATCCCTTCGGTGGAGGCGGTGCGAGATACAACTTTTCCGAATGAACAGATAATTTTTATTCTGGGATATGAGGCGCGAGGTGGTGAAGCAATGGAGGAAAATGCGCAGGCGTTGAAAAAGAAGTTTCAAGGAGTATTTAGGGACTTTCTGCTAGTGAAGCATCCAGACGGAATGAAAAATGAAGTGGTAGGAAAAGGTCCGAATCTGACGTATGCGGGAGAATTTTTGGCGAAGTATGTGGAGAAGCAAAGACTAAAGAAAGAGAATATAATCGTCACATCGCTTGACAGTGACAATCGCATGAGTGAGAAATATTTGGATTATGTGGCGTATGAGTTTTTAGTGCGGCCAGATCGGCAACATTATAGTTACCAGCCAGTGTCGCTGTTTACGAATAACATTTGGGATGCGTCGGCACCGATGAGGGTGATTGCGATGTCGAACTCGTTTTTTAATGTGATTTCGACGATGCGGCCACATCTGTTACGTAATTTTGCATCGCATTCGCAACCACTCGCGGCACTTGAGGGGATGGATTTTTGGAGTAAACGGACGATTGTTGAGGACGGGCACCAATATTGGCGGTCGTTATTTTATTTCGAAGGGGATTATGGAGTGGTGCCGATTCGGGTGCCGATTTATCAGGATGCAGTGATTTCGGAAACCTTTTTCGGGACACTGAAGGCGCAGTTTGTGCAGCTTAGACGTTGGGACTATGGGGCGAGTGATGTGGCATTTGTGGGGGCGTATTTGTTCTCGAAAAAACGGAAGATACCGTTTTGGCAGTTGTTCCCAAAGTTTTGGCGACTTCTGGATGGGCATGTGACGCTGGCGATTATGGCGCCGATTGTGGCGTTTGGGGGTTGGGTGCCGATGTTGATGAACTTGAGCTCGCGAGGAGCGGTGGCATGGAACTTGCCGAACGTAGTGGGGGTGATTCAGACGATTGCTGCGGTCGGACTTTTCGTGACGGTTTTCGTATCGCTTAAGATGTTGCCGGAAAAACCAGAAAGATATAGTAAGCGAAGGAGGTTTGCGATGGTGTTGCAGTGGATTTTGTCTCCGGTGGTTGCGATTGTTTATCAAAGTGCGGCGGCATTTTATTCGCAGACGCGTTTGATGTTGGGGAAATATATGGAGAAGTTTGATGTCACAAGAAAGGTTGTGAAGAAATAAGCCTTTCTTTTCCTTCACCATTCGTGTTGACTTTTGCTAAACCATAGGTCCTTCAGTATGCAAAGCAAAAAGGCTGCTTATAAGAGCAGCCTCTAGTCAACTGTGCTTGCATGCAAATCTTTCATTATTTCGTTGTCATCTCGTCGTCATTTCCTCGATTGTGGCGACTATTTGTTTATGGTTTGAATTTGACCAACACATATGCGCGTTATACGACCATGTGTAACACCCTAATGCTATGTGATAGTAGAGTTGGTTGGCGACCATAGGGCTAGTTTCTCGCCCATTGGAATTGGTATAGAATTCATAAAAATATCGCTTTCCTACATCGTCATATGTGAATGATATGCAGATTTGTTCAGGAACTGATACTTTTATTACATAGCGACTGTATCGTGCTATGCTTTTATCTGTTTGGCGTGCTGGGTTTTGTAGTGTGAATATGATACAATCTGGTTGTGGCATAATCTGCTGGATAGTCCATGCGCTAGATTCGCATTTCAAAATCTCGGAGAATTTGTCCAAAACAAACTTCTTTTCACCATCTGGCAGAGCATCGTTATCATCGTTCCAAAATATCCCAGCCGTTACCAGACTATTTGAGATTATGACCTTTTCGTCATTATCGTAAGCTTTGGCAGGGAAGAACCCCTTTTCGCTATCGGCGATGTATTCTGGCCCTGCAAGTCCGGTTGTTTGGTTAACGGTATACAACTTTTCGTAAGATTCTCTGATTTTCATACAATCCCTCCATTCTGCAAGCTATTAAGGTGCTAACCATATGGTGCCTCGAAAAGTGGCATATGGCCAATTTCTGTATTTCATTGTAGCACAGATTATCAAAAAAGTCAATACTAATTATGTATATTCTGTAGTTTGGCAAATAATTTACTTTGTGCGCAGCGGGAGACTTGGACTGCCGATTGCAGCCACTCTCGGCGACATAGGAAGAAATGGAAATTATCTATCTAGCTATGTCGATACTTCAATCGAAGCTACTACCTATTTTATTTTTAGTGCCGCTAGCGCTTATCCAAGTAGCGACGGTAGTCGTCACACTGCTCGCTCCCTCCGCTGCCTAGCTAGTTAGTGTCTATAGTAGGAGGAGAAAGCTCAAAGACTGTATGAAACGAGGAAGATGTTGAGTGCGAGTTGATTTTGGAATTTACAAAACGCTGATAGCACAAACCCCGCTCTTTCGAGCGGGGTGGAGAGAAGATGGAATAAAACAGGTTGGCGAGGTTTGATTACTTGAACACTATCTTACCGGTATGAGGCTGGTTGTCGATCACAAGATCGACTATGTCCAAAAACTCTTTGTCGTCTGGGGCGACGTAGGTGATGATACCACGAAGCCAGAAGAAAAATTTAACATTCTCATTAAGTGACCTAACGTTCAGGATGTGGCGTCGCATGACTTGGTAAGCCAGTGTGGCATCCTGAAAATGCTGGATATAGTTGATGACGCCGTGGAGGTGCCAGCTATAGATGACGTTGTCGGGAAGGTTTTCCTCGAGCCAACGTGCGATTTGCTCAGCAACAACGACGTCTCCGCTGTCTTTAGGTACACTGGTGTCGCCGAAAAAGTCACAGAACGCTTTTAGGGCGGTGCCATTCATCGATGTGGCGATTCCGAAATGACCGTGATCGTCTACATAATATCTGTTCGGTGCCTCAAGATCATCTTTCGCTCTAAGTGTGAGTTTTTCCCAAATTTTTTCACGGAGGCGTGTTGGCAAACCACGGCTTGGTAATAAGAGTAATAATATCTCACGATTGATTCCGCCTTTGTCCAAATCCTTGGCCAGAGCGTGGTAGGGCCAAAATTTCTCCTCGCCAGTCAGCCGCAGGAGTAACTCGATCATGCGATCAAGAGCTGCCTCATAGATTTTAGTCCCATGCTCTAAAACATACCAGAGTTCTTCGCTGAGTTCCTGGAGCAGTTTCGGACGAAACTCTAAGACCGTCGCGAGATCGGGTTTTTCCGCCATGAAAATGTTGCCGCAGCTGAGCTTGGCGCATTTAGTAGCCTCTTTGTCATCTTCGTGTAGGATGTCGCGGAGTGCCAAGCGACGCACACCGTCGCTGTTATGCTCGTCGATCCAGACGAAATAGGCGACAGAAACACTGCCACTGATCTGCATACCCTTATAGGTCTTGAAGTCGTTTTCTGAAACCTTTACGGGTCCATCTTCTCTAAATGTTAATGTTAAGTTACTCATGTAAATCCCCCTTCCTGGGCCTAGGCCCAATACATGTATTGGTGTTATTTTGTCAAAAACAAAATAACAGATAGTTTAGGGGAAATATCCCCATACTTCCATTGTAGCATAAATTATCGAAAAAGTCAATAGTTTTGCGCTGAAAAGTGAAAAATGTCTAGAGTAGGCGGAGGAAGGTGCTTGTGGTATGATAAAAGCAAGAAGTGTGGGCAAAAGAAGCAAAAGGAGGTGCCCAATGGTGAAAGATAAAAAAGCGAAAAAAATGCCAAAATATATTTTTGTGACTGGGGGCGTGCTTTCTGGGGTCGGAAAGGGGATTACGGCGGCGTCGATTGGGGCGATTTTGAAAGCGAAAGAATATAAGGTTTCGATTCAGAAGTGTGACCCATATTTGAATGTCGACGCAGGATTGTTGAATCCGGTTGAGCATGGGGAATGTTTCGTGACGCATGATGGACGAGAAACGGACCTCGATTTGGGGCATTATGAGCGGTTTCTCGACTTTGAGACGAATCGGTTTTCGAGTGTGCTATCGGGAGAGTTGTATAAGGAATTGATCGAGAAAGAGCGGAGCGGGGGGTTTCATGGGAAAACAGTGCAGATGGTGCCGCATTTTACTGACCTTGTGCAAGAGAAAATTGCGAAGGCAAGTGAAGGATCAGACATTCATATTGTGGAGATTGGAGGGACGGTTGGAGATTATGAAGGCTTGTCGTTTATTGAGGCGATTAGACTGTTTGCAAATCGAGTGGGGCGGGAGAATTGCCTGTATGTGCATGTGGTGTATGTGCCATGGATTAATACGTCGAAGGAGCTGAAGACGAAGCCGGCGCAGAATGCTTTGAAGGATCTCAGGGGGTTCGGAATTATTCCGGATGTGGTGGTTTGTCGAACAGAGGTGCCGGCGCCACGTTCGATGTGTGAGAAGATTGCAGCGTTTTCGGGGATTCCGAGCGAGGCGGTTCTGAATTTGCCGGATATTGAAAGTGTTTATGATGTACCGTTTAATGTTTTGAAGTCAGGAGTACTGGAGATTTTGGATCGGTTTGTCGGCGCCGACAACGAGCCTGATATGGCTCGTTGGAAGGAGTTTTCGCGGCTGAGGGGGAAGAAGTGGGCGAAAACGGTGAAGATAGGACTAGTAGCGAAGTACGTGGGGAACGATGATGCGTATATTTGTGTGACGGAGGCGTTGAAAGCCGCGGCAGCGTGGAATAAGGTGAATCTTGAGATTGAATGGTTGGATGCGGAGAAGATTATAGAGAAAGAATTAGCGGAAGTTGATGGGATTGTGGTGCCGGGGGGATTTGGAGAGCGGGGAGCTGAGGGGAAAATCAAGGCAGCAGATTATGCGTTGGAGAATGATGTGCCGTATCTTGGGTTGTGTCTGGGAATGCAGATGGCGGTGGTGGCAGCGGCAAGGCGAGGCGGGCTGAAAAATGCTGGAAGTGAGGAATTTGGTGCGAAGGAGGGGGAGAATGTGATTTATATTATGGAGGGGCAGCGCGGAAAGGAGTCGACGGGCGGGACGATGAGACTAGGGGATTATCCGGCGAAGCTAGTGAAGGGAAGTAAGATAGCGAAGGTGTATGGTGAGGAAAATGTGGTGGAGAGACACCGGCATCGTTATGAGGTGAATCAGGAGTTTTTGCCAGAAGTTGAGAAAGGTGGGTTGGTGGTAGCTGGAACTTCACCAGATGGGAAGTTGGTAGAATTCGTGGAGAGCCCGAAACATAAGTTCTTCGTAGCAACACAGGCGCACCCAGAGTTCAAATCACGACCGCTGAACGTACACCCGTTGTTTATGGAGTTTGTGAAGAGTTTGAAATAAAGCATATCCTTCTAGCTTAGTAGTTAAGTTTGGAGGCGCGTTTTCTTGTTCAGTTTTAGTTCTACTTCAGGGACGGGTTCCTCGTTCCCGTCGTCACGGGACTTAGACCCTTATGCTCGGCCGTAGCCTCCGCACACCCTGAAGTAGAACTAAGACTAGTGCGAAAAATGTAGGCAAGAATAGCCTCTTCCCCTCCTCCTACTATAGACACTAACTAGCTAGGCAGCGGAGGGAGAGGGCGCTCCTCCAATTGCTATCATTATTAGCCGGATATACACTAAAACCAAATTCAAGGTTATCAGCAAGGTAGCCGCTGGACCAACCTGTAGATGTCCAATAGTAGCCATTCTGCCCAGCGTGGTACAAAGGCTTAGAGTAAGGGAGACTGACGTACCCGCTGCGCACAAAGTAAAGGGGTGCTTCGGCGATTGTATAGTTGATGGTGCTAGAAAAATAGCCCTAGGAGGAGCGTAGAGGGTGTTTTGGCGTGGGTTAGGGGGAATGTGGTATAATGGGCGGTAGAATATGGAAGATATCAAAAAACAGCTGAGAACGGCGATTTTGGGGCTTTTTGGGGTGGAAGTTGAGCCAGATGTGACGTCGGCGCCAGAAGAAACAGGGGCGGATTATGCGACAAACGTTGCGCTGAAACTCGCGAAAGAGGTGCACAAAGCACCGATGATGATTGCGGAGGAAATTAAGGGTGCGCTTGAGAATGTTGTAAAAAATACTGAAATAGAGGTGGCGAAACCGGGGTTTTTGAATTTTCGGTTGCGGGATGAGGCGATTTTTGGGGCGGCGAAGCAATACGCGGGGTCGCTTGATGAGATGTTTCAGGAGGAAAAATATCAGGGAAAAATGGTTGTAACGGAGTTTTCTGACCCGAACCCATTCAAGGTGTTACATGTGGGGCATTTATATACATCAGTGGTAGGGGATAGTATTTCGCGGATTTTGGAGCTCGCGGGGGCGAAAGTGGTGCGGGCGAATTTCGGGGGTGACGTAGGATTGCATGTTGGGAAAACCATATATAGTTTGAGGCGACAATTAGCGTCTTTCGCAGAGGCGCGTTCGCGACGCCTGCCGTTGCAGGGTCGCGCCGCTCTTCCTCACGAATCGCAAGGCGATTCGTTCTCCTCGGGCGTCGCCTCGAAAGAGAAAGCCTTGCTTTCTCTTTATTCAGACTCCTACGAGGTTCGTTGTAACTCTGGATCCTCTACGCAAGAGCCAATCGTCGTCTCGGATAATGGTTTTTTTGCGTCGCTGACGATTGATGATATTGCAAAATGCTATGTTGAAGGGACGCGGGCGTATGATGAGGATGAGGCGGCAAGAACGGAAATTACGAAGCTGAACAAAGTGATCTATGCTTTAGCGGAACTCGGGGAAGAGAAGAGCCGAGAGAGGCTTGAGATTGAGAAGATTGCTGAGGATTATGATTTGGCTACAACAGAGGTGGCTGAGACGGCGGAGTTATATTGGTGGGGGCGGAGATTGAGTTATGATTACTTTAAGGATTTTTATGCACAGATTGGGGTAAAATTTGATAAGTTTTATCCGGAATCGAGTGTGGCGGATAAAGGTGTGGAAGAGGTGAGAGCACACGTCGGGGATGTATATGAGGAAAGTGAGGGGGCAATCGTCTATAGAGGTGAGAAGGTTGGTTTGCATACGCGAGTGTTTATCAATTGTGAAGGTGTGCCGACTTATGAGACGAAGGATGTGGGGTTGATATTTACGAAGTGGGAAGATTGGCATTTTGATGAATCGATCGTCATAACAGGGGATGAACAGACGGATTATATGAAGGTGGTGCTTGCGAGCGTGAAGGAATATGCGCCAGAGTTGGTCGAGCGGACACGACATTTGACGCATGGGATGGTGAAGCTACCGGGAAATGAAAAGATGAGCTCGAGAAAGGGCAATTTTCTCAAGGCTGTTGACGTGATCAAGATGATTGATCAGGAGTTGGCTAAGTCTCTTTCGGAGAGGATCCAGAGTTACAACGAACCTCGTAGGAGTCTGAATAAAGAGAAAGCAAGGCTTTCTCTTTCGAGGCGACGCCCGAGGAGAACGAATCGCCTTGCGATTCGTGAGGAAGAGCGGCGCGACCCTGCAACGGCAGGCGTCGCGAACGCGCCTCTGCGAAAGACGGCGCAGGCAACTCCTGGCATTAGCCTTATAACATTAGCAGCGGTTAAGTATGCATTTCTCAGGTATCGTATGGGGGGAGATATTATATTTGACCCGAAAGAATCGGTATCAACGACGGGGAATTCGGGGGTCTATTTGCTTTATGCGACGGTGCGGGCGCGAAAGGTGCTGGAAAGAGTGGAGAACAGTAACGATAGACCTGTGGAAAACTTGAGTAATAAAATTGTTCAAAGTGGCGAAAAAGCCAAAAAAGAGCGAGAATTTGAGCGAAGATTGAATAAAAAAATTGTTCAATATGGCGAAGTAATCAGGGGTGCGGTGGCGGAGAAGGCACCATATAAGATTTGTACGTATCTATATGAGTTGGCGCAGGAATTCTCGCGGTTTTATGAGAATGTGAAAGTGGTGGGAAGTGAACAGGAAGAGGAGAAAGCGGAGATTGTCAGGGCGTATTTGAATGTGATTGAGCACGGACTGGGGCTACTGGGGATTGAAGTACCGGAGGAGATGTGATGAGAAAAGCGAAGTTATTGTGGATAGATCTTGAGATGACAGGGCTTGATCCAGAAAAAGATCGGATTCTTGAGGTTGCGGCGATTGCGACAGGGTGGGATTTGGAAGTTTTACAGGATAAAGAAGGTAATCGAGCAGAGATGACGGCGGTGGTGAAGGTGCCGGATGAGTTGATGAGGGAGCGAATGGTGGGGGAATTTTGGGAGAAGAATGCCGAGAGCCGAGATGGATTGATGAGACAGAATGCAAAAGGTGAGAATGCGAAAGAGGTGGAACAGAGGTTGCTTGAGTTTATGGATGAATGGTTTGGAAATGAAATTATCCTCGCGGGAAACTCGATTCACCAAGATCGAAAGTTTATTGACCGGGAATGGCCAGGGGTGAGCCAAAGGTTGCACTACCGGATGTTGGATGTAAGTGCGTGGAAGGTGGTGTTTGAGGGGAAATATGGAAAGAGATTCACGAAACGCGAGGCACATCGAGCACTGGATGATATACAAGGGTCAATTGAGGAGCTGAAATGGTACTTGGAGATGCTAAAATGATGGAGATAGCGAGGATTTCTGGGATTGGGGAATGGACAGAAAGGCGAAGAAAGACCGAGCGGGGAGAAGAGATTCTGTATGAAGTGCCGACAGGGAAGGTGTTTTTGGTGGACCGAGGAAAGACAATTGAGGTGAGATGTGACGGGAAATTAGGGCGGAAGCTCAGAGAAGAATATGAGACGGTGATGGAAAGTCGGTATTTTGGGTGGGGAGGCATTGAAATTGTGATGTGTGGGCAGCTTGAGGAGGCGGAAATTGAGGATTTGGTGCGACTGAGCTATAATATGACGCTGGAGCGCGAGAATGGTGTCTAAGAGCCTCCTGACGCGCCAGAAAGGGCAAATGATGGGGGCGTTGGGGCTGTTTTTGGTGGAAGTGGTGGCAATTATTGCGATTAGTAGCTTGAAGTATGGGCTACATCTTGAATGGACTATTAGCCGATATGTTGGGCTTGAAACGTGGAGTGCGTTGCTGTTTGCGTTGGGGAATCTAGGAGTGGCGTTTTTGATGTTGCGTTATCTATATGGAATAGGTGAGCGATTCGAGATGGGGCGGGGGTTTTATATCTTGGTTGTCGTTGTGGTGATTGCTCTAGTTGGATTGTCGGTGTGCCCGTTGGGGTATTTTGATATTACGAGACCGATTGCGCTATCGAACGCGGTGAGTCGAATTCACGAGATTTGTTCGCGGACGATGTTCGCGGTGATGGTGTTTCTCGCGGTGATGATGGTGTTTTGTCGGTGTGCGACAGAGAGAACAAAGATTATGGCGGGAGTTTTTATAGTCTATGGGGTAGTTTGTGCGTTTGGGTTTTTTGTGCAAGCGGATTGGTTTATCCAGGCGGGCTTGGTATTTGAGACGTTGTATATCCTAGGGTTTATGGGGCTTTGTTTGGGATGTCGAGAGCAGGATAAAGATATAATTATTGAAAGGAGAAAATGATGGATAAGGCGACAAAAGCGGAAAAAGAGAAGAAAAAGGCAGACGCGAAGCAATCGGCGAATATTATTAAGACGTTGACGAATAGTTCGTTTGCAAAGGAGTTTGGGGAGTTTATTGACCGAGGGAACGTAGTTGATCTCGCGATTGGTGTGGCGGTCGGGGGCGCTTTTACGACGATTGTGAAGTCGCTGGTGGATGATATCATCATGCCAATTGCGAGTTTGCTTGCTGGAGGAGCGGACTTTACGTCGCTGGCGATTGATATTCCGAATATTTTTGGGGCAGATACAACGGCACATATCGCTTATGGTAATTTCATTCAGAATGTGGTGAACTTTTTGTTGATTGCATTGACGGTGTTTATTATTGTGCGGACGTTGAATCGTTTGAATACGAAGAAAGTGGTTAAATTCGAGGCGGAAGTCAAGAAAGCTGTGAAAGAATCGTCAGAGAAGCGAAATTAGCTACCAGTATTGGAGTACTCTTCAAAACTTTGGTGGATTGGTTGGAGATTGTTATAGAATGTAGCGAGGATAGTCTTCAGGTCGTCGTTATTAGTGCGAGTGTTGAGTTCGGAAATCATGGACATAAGAAGGGAAACTTGGAGGCCGATTTGGTTGCTATAGGCGCGATCAAGAATGCCGTTTAGGCGAGCGTTTTCTAGGGTATTTTGTAAGGCTTCGAGGTTTTGTTGCTCTTCGTCGGCGAGCTTGGAGTTGAGCTCGAGGGCTTTTTTCTGTTCTTTGCTTTTACCATCTTCAGGTGTGAGATAGGCTTGGAGTTCGCGAGTGGAGTTTGTCAGAACAGTTGAAAGTGAGAGACCCATAGCCCGGAGACGGGAAGATTTGAGGATTTTGTTGTTGGCGGTGAGGACGGTATTGAGGTTGTTGCTACGGGTGTAAATTTGTTTCGTGAGGTCGGAGCTTTTGCTGTTCATGCTCCCCATGAGATTGCCGAGCATCATGAGTAGAAAAAAGAGGACAACGCCGCCGATAGCGATTTTCCAGATCGAAGAATTGCCAAAGAGGTTGAACCCCTTGGCTTTTTTCGTGGTAGTGGTGGAGTTGGAAATCTTGTTGAGATACTCGAAATTATCCATAAGTAGATTATAACATAGAAAAGTTACTTTTTACTTTTCTTCATCTCTACTTCTCCCCTCCTCCTACTATAGACACTAACTAGCTAGGCAGCGGAGGGAGAAGCCAGTAAAGCGATTCATTGCGCCGTTAGTAGCTCCAGTTACAGATGAGTTAACACTACTAGCACCAAAGTTAAAGAAATATGATAAGGCATACGGAGTATTAGCATACTTTGACCAATAATATCCAGCGCTTCCAGTGTCATATGTGGCAAAGTATTTATAGGCTCCGCCAGTTGGCGAAACATAGAAGTTAAGGGCCCCGCTGCGCACAAAGTTCGGGTATGAGAGGAGTGTGATATACTAAAAATATGGATGACGCGAAGGAGGAAATACGTGCGCGACTCCCGGTTGAGGATGTGGTCGGGCAGTATATTGAACTGAAACGCGCGGGACGGAGTTTGAAGGGGCGTTCACCTTGGGGGGTAGATAAGACACCGTCTTTTATGGTTTCACCAGATAAGGGGATCTGGCATGATTTTTCGGCGAACAAGGGTGGAGATATTTTTAGCTTTATTATGGAAGTGGAAGGAGTTTCTTTCCGAGAGGCGTTGGAAAAGTTGGCAGCGCAGGCAGGGGTGGAACTGAAACGCTATGGTGGAGGTGATAAGAAAGTTGCCGAACAAAAACGACGGATGAAGGAGATTCTGGAGCTTTCGTGCCGATATTACCAATTTTGTTTGACGAAAAATAAGAAAGTTTGTGAATACGTTTTTTATCAACGCAATATGAATCGAGGAACGGTGAAAGAATTTCGGATTGGATATTCGCCGAATCCAGGGAAAGCGTTAGTGCAGTTTTTGACGAAAAAGGGATATAAGCCGAAAGAGATGGAGGCAGCTGGGGTTTTGAATCGTTTCGGGGGAGATTTGTTCAGGGGGAGGATGATGGTGCCGTTTATTGATTCTGCAGGAGTAATTGGCTACACGGCGCGAATTTTGGGGCAGGGGGAACCAAAATATTTGAACACGCCAGAAACTTTGTTGTTCAATAAAGGGAGGTTTGTTTTCGGCTTGGCGCAGGCGAAAGAAGCGATTCGAGAGCAAAATTTCGTGGTGATTGTGGAAGGAAATATGGATGTGATTTCGTCGCATCAGGCGGGTGTGAAGCAGGCAGTGGCGACGAGTGGGACGGCGATGACGGAGAATCATTTGAAGACTTTGTCACGGCTGACGCCAGATGTGAGGCTGGCATATGATGGTGATGCGGCGGGAGTGAAGGCGACGGAGCGGGCGATTATGTTAGCAGGGGGAATAGGAGTGAATTTGTCGGTGGTGGCGGATTATCATGGAGCTAAGGACCCAGATGAGTTGATACAGAAAGACCCAGGATTATGGAAAACGGCGGTAAAAGAAGCGCGTCCAGCGGTGGACTGGTTGCTAGATAAATATGAGGAAGATCTCGATCTTAGTTCGGGTCCAGGCAAACGAGAATACTCGGACCTCGCGATGAAGTTATTAAAAAACGTTCCAGATGCGGTTGAGAAGAAGCATTATGAGCAGTTGGTGGCGCGGAAATTAGATTGTAGTGTGGATGACCTGCACGCGAAAAAAGTCGCTGAAACGGGCTCTAAACGCCTGAAAAAGGTAGATTCTAAGGGGGCGAAAAGCGATGTAACTGGAGGGATACGGGATAATTTGCAGGCGATTTTGGTATATGGAGGTGTGACTGGCGTGAAAGGAGTGGAAGTACCAGAGGAAGAGACAAAATTGCAGGAGTTGGAGATGATTTTTGACGTGCGATATAAGGATTGGGGGACGGCAGCGTTGGAGAGGGAAGCGAAGGAGTTGTTGAAGAGACTAAAAGTGGAGACAGCAAAGGTGGAAGTGGAAGAGCTGAACGAGGAATTGGAGAAATTGGGTGATAGTGAGGAGGACCAAGAGAAACAAGCGGAGATCTTGCGAAAAATTATGGTGTTGAAGGGGATGAAATAAAGTTGATTGGCTTCGGGTTGTAAAAAATACATTCTTTAGTATAATGTGATGTAATGGATGATAATGAAGAAATCTTGAAGGATAAGATTGTAACACCAGGTTTGGGGGAGCTCGGAGAGCCGGTTGATGATCCGGGAGCGGATGAGTTGGCAGCGGAGGATGAGTTATCGGATGAGGATTTGGCGATTACGGCGGATAATGTCGATTCGTTTGCGGATGATTCGGTGCGCATGTATCTTCGGGAGATTGGAAAGATTCCGCTTCTGACACAAGAGGAGGAGCTGGAACTCGCAAACAAGGCGATGGCGGGGGACAAAAAAGCGAAGGATAAGCTTGCTGAGGCAAATATGCGGCTGGTGGTGAGCATTGCGAAGAGATATGGGGGGAGAGGCTTGGACTTTTTGGATCTGATTCAGGAGGGGAATACAGGGTTGCTTCGTGCGGTAGAGAAATTTGATCCGGAGAAGGGATTCAAGTTCTCGACGTATGCGACATGGTGGATTCGGCAGGCGATTACCCGGGCGATTGCAGATCAAGCGCGAACGATTCGGATTCCGGTGCATATGGTAGAGACAATTAATAAAGTTCTCAGGACGACGCGGAGATTGACTCAGGAATTGAACCGTGAGCCAACGAACGAAGAAATCGCCGAAGCGATGGGGATGGAAGTGAGTAAAATCGAGTATGTCATGCGAATTAAGCAGGATATTGCGAGCCTCGACGCGAGTGTGGGGCGAGATGGAGACGACGAAGAGAGCGTGCTTGGGGATTTTGTTGAAGATAGCGAGCGAGACTCTCCGGAAGATGCGACGGCGAACCAGATTTTGAAAGAACAGATTGCAGAGATTTTGACGACGTTGAGTGAACGGGAACAGAAAATTATTCGACTGAGGTTCGGGATTGGCGGGGGGCGTCCGCATACGTTGGAAGAAGTAGGAAACGAATTTTCGGTGACGAGGGAACGGATTCGCCAGATTGAGGCGAAGGCGTTGTCGAAGCTTCGAAAGCATAAGCAGACGAAAAAGTTGCACGGGTATTTGAAATAGGAGGTAGAGATGACGTGGTTGATGCTGAAGTTGGTGGGAGATGTGAGTACGAGTATTCTACCAGGTAGTTGGGATGTGAATAGTATTTTGAAGTTTGTTGTGAATTTGTTATTTTATGGGTTGGGGGCGGTGGCCGTAATTGGAGTGATTATTGCAGGGATTTTGTATTTGACGGCTCGCGATAGTGAACAACAGGTGACGAAAGCGAAGACGCGATTATTTGAGATTGCGATTGGGCTTTTGGCGTGGGCGATATTGTTTACGTTGCTGCAATGGTTGATCCCAGGGTGGAGTGGGATTTAGAGCGAATGGAGAGAGTTGATGCTGAAGAAATTGATAGTTGTTTACAATCCGCGGTCTTCGCATCATCAAGCTATTGAACGAGAAGTGCTGGCGCCAGTCCGGAAGTTGCAGGGTTGGCTGGTGGGAAAATATGAGGTTAAGTCGGAGAGTTTGGAGGAAAATGCGCGGGCGTTGGCGGAGTTGCTACATGATGGGGATTTGGTGATTACGGCGGGGGGTGACGGCACAGCGACGATGGCGACGAATGGAATTATGTTGTCTAAAAAAGATGTTACGTTAGGAGTGCTAGGGTATGGTAATTTTGATGACATGGCGCGGATGCTGAAGACGAAGCGCCCGGTAGAATATGGGGGTGAATATGTAGGGGGGGTGAGTGAGATTATTGAGAAGTTTGAGGCGGGAAAGACGACGGAGATCTATCCGCTAGAGGCGAAAGTGGATGGGAAACACTGGCGGTATGCGCCGTGTTATTTGACGGTGGGTTTGCTCGCGGAGTCGACGGCGGTTTTTGATGAAGAAAAAGTGCGAACAAAGCTTAAAACTGGTAAAAAAGGGTTGGGATTTTCGGTTTGGCAATTGATGAAATGGTATTTTCGGCATCATGGGGAAGAGTTTTTGCCAGAAGGAGAGTTGATTCAGAAACGAGGAGGTGGCGAGGAGCGCCAGGAAGCGGTTCAGAAAGTTGTTCGAGAAGATAAGAAGGCTGTGGAAGGTGTTGAGAAAAATGTGAAGAGAGGAGTAGTAGAAGAAACTGAAGCAAAGAAAAAGCGAGAGAAGGTGGCAGACAAACAAGAAATGGCAGAAAAGACGGCAGAGCAGAAAAAGGAGAGAGTTGAGAAGCGGGCAAAACGACGTGAAGAACAGACGGAACGGTGGCAGAAACGGTTTTTGGCCACGAAGAAGGGCGTACTCAAAGGAGTGAAGAGTGTTTGCAAAAAATGGAAAAAGTTGATGAGAAAAATGAAATCAGTCACGATAGAAATCAGTGGACGATCGAAGGCGCGGGTTTCGGATTTTAAAGTGCGGACAGAGGTAAAAGTGGCAGAAACACGCCAGAAACGTCAGGAAAAACATGAACGAGAACTTGCGAATAAACCGGAGATAATTATTGATACAGAGTTGACTCGAGTCAAAAAGGAGAAAGAAGATGACGAAGATGAAGATTGAGCCGGGAGTGACAGATTACATTGCGGTGAACAGTCCGTCGGTGGCGCGGATGATGCGAGGCGGGAGGTGGTATCGACGAGAGAAGGAATTCCGGAGCGGTCTCGTACGACTGGGGAAGTTCGGGGGAGTGGTTGGGTTTATGATTCGGAGTGTCTTATGGCGGATCCCAGGGAAGAAAACGACGCGCGATGTAATAAAGTTCAAAAAGCCGAGTGCGGTGGAAATTCATGCTGAAGGTGAACGTGAGCGATTGGAGGATGTGCGAAAAATTGAGGTCAGAAAAACGAAACAACCGCTGAAAGTGATTAAATTCTAGAAATCGATTTCGCGGAGGATGGCTTGGAGACGAGATTGGAGCTCGTCGACGTTGCTGTCGTTGATGATGAAGTAATCGGCCATAGCGATTGGACCGCCTTTTTCCATGTTTTCGATTTCGCTATAGTCGCGGTCACGGATTGCGTTCGAGTCGAAGGGTCGATTAGGGCGCTTTGCGACACGAGCATAGCGGAGTTTTTTCGGGGTAACGATGGCGACAAGGGTGAGTGCGCCAGGGAATGCATGCAGAAACTCGCGATATTCGGTCCAAGAATAGAGGCCGTCGAGGACGATGCGTTTTTGACCGGCAGCGATAAGATCTTTGGTCTCGGCGATAGCTTGTTTCGCGACCCAATCTTTACCTTCGGTTTCGCGAATCATCTCGCGGAATGCTTTTTCACTTTTTCCGTCAGGAGTGCGTTCGATGTCGCGTTTTGCCATTTCGCGGTAAATCATGTTCCCGAAATGAACTTTGGGGAAGCCGTGGTCTGCTAGATAGTTCACGGCGATGGATTTTCCACTGCCGCTCATGCCGACAATGGCGAGTATTTTGAGGTCTTTTTGTTCTTTCATGATATATATTATAGCATTTCTTTCGGCTCAAGATTAGTTTATGCTCGGCCGTAGCCTCCGCACACCCTAAGAAAGACTAATCCTAAACCAAAGGTCCCTTCTTCTCGAAAGATAAGAGTTAGACTTTGTGCGCAGCGGATATATCATTTTACGACATGCCACATCATTCGGAGTTGCTGGATGGGAAGTAGTCTATGATGAAGCCAATAGGGCCTGGTTTTTACTGGTGGACTGCCGTCATCGCCTCTTCGTAAGCGTTTATAAGCAGAGCGGACCTTTTATCAAACAGCCCTGGTCAAAACTCTTTGGAGTGGAGACTAGGGTCTTTTTTGTGCTATACTAAAGGAATGAAACGGCTAGTGATAATTGATGGAAAGTCAGTGTTCTACCGGGGATATTATGCGATGGGGGCGCTTTCGACGAGCGATGGTTTGCCAACGGGTGGGATTTATGGTTTTGCGGCGATTGCGATGGAGATTGTGCGGAATTTGGAGCCGACGAAGGTGGTTGTGGCTTGGGACTCAAAGAGCTCGGTTGCGAGGCGGAAAGCGATCTATCAGGACTATAAAGCCGGGCGGGTGAAACCGGGCGATGACTTTTATGCGCAAATTCCATATCTTAAGGAGCTGGTTTTGGCTCTGGGGTGGAGCTTTGTCGAATGTGATGAATACGAGGCAGATGATATTATCGGGACGCTGGCGCTGCAGGCGGACGAGGAGGGGGGCTGGGAGACGTTTATTGTTTCTTCAGATCTTGATATGCTACAGATTGTGGATGAAAACACGCATATGTATCGGATTTTGAAGGGCTTCTCGAAGCTTGAAGAGTTGGATGTATCGGCGGTAGAAGCGAAATATGGGATTAAAAAGAGGCAATTTTTGGATTTGAAAGCGCTAAAGGGTGATGCTTCAGATAATATTCCGGGGGTGCCAGGAATTGGCGAAAAAACGGCGGCAAAGCTTTTAGGAGAATATGGCAGTTTGGAGGGGATTTATGAAGCTTTGGAGGCGGGGAAGATTACAGGGAAAACAGCGGAGAAGCTAGAGGTAGGAAAGAAAAGTGCGTTTATGTCGCAAAAATTGGGGAAGATTATGACGGATGCGCCGGTTGAATTGGAGGATTTGCCGGATTTAGAGGTGGATCAGGGGCGGATTCAGGAGGCGCTGGATAAGTTGGAATTTCGGACTTTGAAGCGGAAGTTTTTGGTAGAGGCGAGACGCACAGCGAAAAAGGCTGCTAGGACGACGCAGGAGGGCCTAGAAGGCATGGGTATAGTCGAGACGCAGTCCGAGCAAGGTGAAGCCCAAAGTAGCCCGAAACGGGCAAGAAAAGCCCCAAATACGGGACTTTTGGTGGGGGACCTCAGCCAACAGACCTTGGAAATTGCGCAAGAAAGTGATGATGGCGCGCTGATTTCTTGGGATGTGAAGAATTTGATGCATAAGAATGAGAAGACGGCAGATGACGTGCTATCAGGACAGAAGTTCTGGGACTTGGGGCAGGGGAGATTTTTGCTTAATCCCCTGAAACGAGGGTCGGAACAGGGAGATGAGAGGGCTGAATACGCGGTGCAAAAACAGGAGTTTGGGAGGCGACCTGAGCTGTATAAAATATTTGTTCAGTTCGATTTGCCTTTGGTGCCAGTGCTTTACAAGATGGAAAAATATGGAATGTTGATCGACCGGGAGTATTTTGCGAAGCTGAAGGCAGAGTTTGAGGCGGAGGTTAGGGGGCTAGAGGAGGAGATTTGGGCGCTTGCGGGGCGACAGTTTAATATTAATTCACCGGTGCAACTTGCGGAGGTGCTGTTTGTAGATTTAAGGTTGCCGACGAAGGGAATCAAGAAGACGGCGAGAGGGTATTCGACGGGGGCGAAGGAGCTGGATAAGCTAGAGAGCCAACATGAGATTATTGGGGTGGTGAAAGAATATCGGGAAGCGAATAAGTTGCTTTCGACTTATATCGCGCCGTTACCGGAGCTGGCGGATAGTGTGGGGCGGATTCATACGACTTTCAATCAGAACGTGACCGCGACGGGGAGGTTATCTTCAACGAATCCGAATCTGCAGAACATCCCAGTTAGAACAGAGGTAGGGAAGCAGATTCGGACGGGGTTTGTGGCACCGGAAGGGCGAATGTTGGTGAGTGCAGACTATTCGCAGTTTGAGCTGAGGCTTGCGGCAGTACTGGCAGGAGATGAAGCCTTGGTGAAAGATTTCAATGATGATTTGGATATTCATACAAAAACAGCGGCGGAAGCGTTCGGAGTACCGATGGGGGAAGTGACGAAAGAACAGAGACGAGCAGCGAAGGTGATTAATTTTGGGGTGCTTTATGGGATGAGTGTGCGGGGCTTGGCGCAGGCGGCAAAAATGTCATTTGCGGACGCGAAAGAGTTTATTGAGCGATATTTTGAGGTGCGAAAACCAATTAAAGAATATCTGGAGCGGATTTTGGACCAGGCAAGAGAAAAAGAGTATGTCGAGACATTGTTTGGGCGGAGGAGACCGACACCAGATGTGAAATCAAGTAATTTTATTGTGCGAAGCGCGGCAGAACGAGCAGCGCAGAATATGCCAATCCAAGGGACTGAGGCAGATTTGATGAAACGGGCGATGATTCGGGTTGACAAGGTGTTGGGAGATGTGGCGAATGCGGAGCTCGTGATGCAGGTGCATGATTCGTTGATTGTCGAATGTGATGAAAAAGACGCGGGGAAAGTGGCGGAGATTTTGAAACAAGAAATGGAAAATGTGGCGCCGGAGCTAGAGGTGAAGTTGGCGGTGGAGGTGACAACTGGAAAGAACTGGGGCAGTCTTTAAGGGATGAGGAAGTCGGTGTAGAAGAAGTCGGCACCGAGAGAGCGGAGCTCGTTTATGGCGTTCAAGTTGTTGTCGGTGTGAGTGGCGATTTTGAGGCCAGCGGAATGCCAGAGGCTGGTAAGTTCCTTTGTGACGATAGGGCTGTGTATGGTGATGAACTTTACTCCAGATTCATTAGCAAAAGTGAGGACGTTGTCTGGCGTCCAGCTGGGGTTAGCATATAGGGTGTAGATGACGGACTTCCAGGGGTAGATGTCCATAATATAACCGAGCATTTCTGGATTGTAGATTTGAGGAATGAAACGGTCGAGGAGACTTTCGTCGACTTTTTGGGCGGTTTTAACAAACTCGGAAAATTGGAGATCAACATGCTCTTTATCGGAATATTTTGTGTCGGTTACGATATAAATATCGGGGTGAGACTTCATGATTTGGAGTAAATCCTCGATATCGAGGGTATGATATTTATCATACCAGAGGGAAGACATAAAATTATCATAGGTGAAAGCGGTTGGGTTAACATTGTCGGTCGGTTTGCTACCGTCTTTGACAGTGGCAACTTTTCTCCAGTGGTCGGCGTCGTGAGCAAGGACGGTGCGGTTGTCGTCGGTGACGCTGAAATCAACTTCGAAAATACGATGTCCGAGTTGGTAGTTCAAGAGGAAAGCTTCGTAGGAGTTAGTATAGGTGTCGCCGTTGATACCACCGAAAGCGTGAGCAATGTACGGAGATTTTTCAACCCAGTTGTAGTCGAAATCGTATGGAAGACCAGTGTTTGTTGTGTTAGCTTCGGGAGTTTTTCGGGAATCAGAGTTAGAATAATTATGGAATAAGTAAAATCCGCCGACTAAGAGCCCGGTGAGGACAATAATGATGCTGATAGTGCTCATGATTTTGAAGTTTTTAGATTTTGTGGATACCATGTGGTCATTATAACATGGATGATGAGTGTGCTATAATGGTAGGTATTATGCCAGAGTTGCCAGAGGTAGAGACCGTGCGGAGGGGGCTGAAGCCCTTTATTTTGAACAAAAAAATTGTTCAGGTGAAACCAGAGCTAGGAAAATGTTTCCAAGGGGATGTGAAAGATATTGAAGGTGCGACAGTAACAGAGATACGGCGCTATGGGAAAGCCTTGGTGATTGATTTGGATAATGGGAAGTCGATGCTGATACATTTGCGTATGACAGGCCAACTGATATGGAGGGGTGAGGAGGAGTTTGCGGCGGGACATCCGAGTAAAAACTTTACTGACGCATTGCCAAACAAACAAACGCGTGTGGAATTTGTGTTTCAGGACGGAAAATTGTTCTTTAATGATCAAAGAAAATTTGGGTTTGTGAAAATTTTGGCGACGGGAGAAGTTGAGGATGATAAATTTATTACTAGTCTCGCGAAGGAGCCTTGGGCGATGACAACAGGGGAGCTGTATAAAAAATGTCAGCAACATGGGCGTTCGCCAATTAAGGCCGTCCTGTTGGATCAAAAAATAATTGCTGGGCTAGGAAATATTTATGCGGATGAATCGCTTTTTTATGCAAAAGTACATCCAGCTGTGAAAGCGGGCGATTTGGCTGAAAATCAAGTGGCGGAGATTTTGGAGGGAGCGCGAAAGGTGATGCAAGCGGCGATTGACTCGGGAGGATCGACGATGGCGACTTATATACGACCAGATGGGACGACGGGAGACTATCTGGAGAAGTTTGCACAAGTGTTTCGGCGAGAAGGACAGAAATGTAACAGATGTGGAACAGTGATCGAGAAGACGAGATGTGCGGGGAGGGGAACACACTACTGCCCAACGTGTCAAAAGGTGCCCGTAGAGGGGGCTGAGAGGGCCTAAGAGGTTATGTTAAGGGTTTTTTCGGGGGAAGACAGAGTGGCGACAGAGAAGGCTGTGAGAGGGATTCTGGGCGCGGATTATGAGGTATTTGAGGGGGAGAATTTGGCTCCTGGTGATTTGCCGAGTATTTTTCGGGGGACATCACTGTTTGGGGCTGATAAGCGGAAGATTTTGCTAAAAAATCTGAGTGAAAATGTGGCGGTTTGGGGAGAATTGCCGAAATATATCCAGACCGAACATGAGGTAGTGATCTGGGAAGGGAAGGTTGATAAACGCTCGGTAGTATATAAGGAACTGAAAAAGTCGGGGGTGGAAATGCGAGATTTCCCTATGAAACAATCGCCAGAGGCGAGACAGGTGTTCCAGATTTTTGATGTGGCGATGAAAGATGGGGAAAAAGCGGTGAAAATGGTGGAGAAGATCGAGGTAACGCAAGATCCATATATGTTTTTTGGGCTTTTGGTGACGCAGGCGCTTAGGGCTTTCGAGGGGCGACAGGGGAAGAGGGAGCGAGTGATTCTGAAAGAGCTTGCAAAAACGGATTTGGAGATGAAAACGACTTCAGTAGAACCGTGGCTCTTGCTGAAGTCGTTGCTGTGTAGGGTGTCTAGTTTGGGTTGATAACTAGGCTTCGAGTTCTTTTTCAATGGTTTTTGCGGCTTTTTCGACCTTTTTGGCGGTCTTTACAGCCGTTTTCTTCGCTTCAGTTTCAACTTTTTTCGCAACTTTTTTGATGTCAGTTTCGACTTCCTTGGCTACTTTCTCAGCTTTTTTAGCGGTAGTTTTAGCCTTTTTTTCAACGGTTTTGGCGGCTTTTTTCACTTCAGATTCGGTCTTTTTTACGCCTTTCTCGAATTTCAGACCGTTGGCTTTGGCGATTTTTACCAAGGCGGCTTTGCGACGGGAGGCGGTATTTTTCTTCAGGAGACCTTTTTTCACGGCTTTGTCATATTCGGACTGGGCCTTGGCGAGGTTCGTCATGGTCGGGTTTGCCTTGAAGGTTTTGAAGGCGGTTTTGATGGTTTTTTTGATTTGTTGGTTGTTCTTGGTTCGCTTTTCAGCTTGGCGAGCAGCTTTTTTCGCAGATTTGATAATCGGCATCTAGTCTATTCCTTACGGTTAATATTAGTAACTTTAGACGATTATACTTGATTTTAGAAAAAATGTAAAGAGGTAATTGAGGCTTGGGGCGATTAGGGGAGGAAAGGAAGTAAAAAGCTAGCGGTTTCTGTTGACTTTTTTCTTTAAGTGTGCCATAATAAAGAAATGGGGTGTGGACATTCCCAAGTAACTTAGAAACCTAGCCATAACTCTTTCTCGTGTTCGTGGTTTTTGGATGGCGTGGGGCATATGGCCTTCGTGTGTCCCGCGCCGTACAAAAACGGTAGAAAAGAGAAGGAGGGAATAGCATTGAATAGAATGTGCAATACTATCGGAACTGGGAGGCCAGTTCTGGAAATTGTTACTGTCGACGAAGGCGTGAAACTTGCGCCGAAGAAGACGCTGGACGAGGACTTGCAGGAGAATCTGTCAGAATTGACAGATGAGAAAGGTTACCTTTCTCGGAGAGTTTATGTTCTCGCAAAACTGGATAGCGAAGGTGGAATGGAAGAAGTGTTCCAGATCCGACCTTGGCGAGAAGCTGAACCGACTATGGTGCAGACAGAAGCCTCCGTGGATTTGGCGGCGACTTTGAGGGCGCGATTCAAACCAGTAAAGTTGCCGTATCTGAATGACGGGGAGTTGCGCTTGATTGCGTTTGAGGACGAAGTCGTGGTGCGTGATCCTTTATCACTGATGTATCAGAGGTATTTCGTTTTGAGTAGCGAGGAGTTCCAGAGACTGTCGGACGCGGAGCTTGAGCTAATGTCGAATGAAGTGAGGACGGCGCATATGAGTTTGGCGCCGGCGATTGAGATGGTGGTATATTAGTGTTAGGTTTGAACCCTCGGCTGCGATGAAAATCGTGGCTGGGGGCATTTTATTTTTCTAGACATAAGAGTTATAATGGGAAAATGGAGATGACTTTTTCGTATGTTTTGTCACAGATTTTGACTGTGGTTGAGTATGGATTGCTCGGGATGTCGTATCTGGCGAAAAAGCGTATAGCGGTGGTTTTGCTGGACATTGTGTCGATGGCGACAGGAATCGTAGTATATCTGCTTTTGGGGGCGGACCTTGGGTTGGCGATGTCAGTAGTGGTGCTGGTTGCGAATTTCTATTATCTTTGGGACGAACATGATCAAGGGAGGAATAATAAGCTGACGCTGAGAGATTATGTGGTACTGATGATTGTGCTGGCGGCGATAGCGGGGCTTGCGATCCTGACTTATGATGGGCCGCTTAGTTTGCTTTCGGTAGTGGCGACGACTTTGTATGAGATTTCGATTTTTTGGCAGGGGAATACGAGGATATATAAGTTGTTGGGGATTCCGGTGGCGTTTTGTTGGATGGCATATAATGGATTCGTGGGGTCGGTTTTTGGAGTGATTTGCGAATTGGCGATGCTTGTGGTGGCGATTGTGGGATATGTGCGTGAAGTGTGGTCGAAGAGGCGACGGAAGAGGAAGAAATAGCTTCTTAGTTTCTTTCTGCCCCTAAATAGTTATATTACTTATCTAACTTAGGGGTAGAAAAGAGACAATAAGTAAACTCACTTCTCCCCCTCCTCCTACTATAGACACTAACTAGCTAGGCAGCGGAGGGAGTTGCCGAGGTAGTGGCTAGCAAAACCATCGTTAACACTTGATACTCTCACTAGATCGCTAAGACTAAGGTAGTAATTGGTGTTTTTGTTAGTATAAGCACTTGAGGAATGATAAGCCCCTAGTCGTCCTGATAAGCCGAGTGAGTTATCAAAGCCAAAAGCAATTCTCCCGCTGCGCACAAAGAACCTTTTATGCGCAACTGTAAGACATTTGCAGGACATTGTTATTACAAATGCAATACAAAACTAGCTTTTTTGTGCGCAGCGGGAAAGTTAACTATTACTATATTACTCCAAGTCTTCAACTTACACCTATATCAGATGCTGGACAATATGGCCTCTATTGGTCCTCTACACCTTACGCTAGTGGTGGCCTTACTTACTACCTCTACTTCAGTGCTAGTGGTGTCAATCCATCTAGTTACGGTAACCCAAACGGACCCCAAAATCGCACTTTCACTGGCTTCCCCCTCCGCTGCCTAGCTAGTTAGTGTCTATAGTAGGGGGAAGGCTAAATGTCGAAAATTTAGCAAAACCAAAAAAGACCACGAGGGTCTGGTTGGTGGGTCGCGAGGGGCTTGAACCCCCGACCTCCTCGGTGTAAACGAGGCGCTCTAGCCAACTGAGCTAGCGACCCATGCACCTATTATAGCATATGATATACTAGAAATGAGGTTTGATGGTGGAAAATGTTGACCGAGTTCTTTAAAGGGAGGTAGTGTTATGGAGCATATGGTAATGGCAGAAAATCCTAATTTTGTTGGAAGAATTGTGGATGTGGAGCCAGCAGTTTTTTTCTTGCGGGGGTGGTTCATAGGCAGAGGTATGCACGAGAGCCTGAAAGCCTTGGGCTATATGATGACGCATCATGCTGGACAAAAACGTAGCGACGGGCAGCCTTATATCGTGCATCCGCTATCAATGGCGACACATGCGGCGATGGTGAATGATGACAATATAACCGATGAGTTGGTGGCGACGTTATTATTGCATGATTTGCGTGAGGATGCACATGTTTCAATTAGCGAAATGCCGTTTAGTGGGCGAATTCGAAATGGAGTGAAATATATGTCGCTGATTCGATTTAATGATGAGTCGAAGTACGAATTAAAAAAACGGTATTATAATGAGCTGTTGGAAAGCAAAGAAGCTACAATTGGTAAGGGCTTTGACCGTTATAATAATTTGACGACGATGCTGGCGACGTTTCCGGAGGAAAAAGTGCGCAAAAATGTTGTTGAGACGGATATGTTACTCTTACCGGCGTTGAAGCGAGCAGAGGAAGTGTGGCCGGAAGCCTCGAATTTGTTACATTTGCTAAGGACCAGCATTCGAGGAATTAATGACAACCTTGCGATAGCATATAAGGTGAGATTGACAGACAAGAACTTTGTCAATGCGCCTAATGCACAAGACTATAGGCACCTGTTGACAGAAGCACAATAGGGGGCACTACCTAGGTAGTATGAGAGCTGTCTTAGACTAGACAGCTCTTCTTCAGAATATGATATAATTATACGGTGAATAAAATTTGGGGAACCAGAGGAAAGGATAGAGCCATGGAACAAGCAGAAAAAATGCGACATACACTCAGCCATGTTTTGGCAGCAGCAGTGCAGGAGCTTTATCCGATAACAATTTTTGGGATTGGACCGGCAACCCAGAATGGATTCTATTATGATATTGATTTTGGGGACACAAAAATCGTTGAAGCAGATTTGAAGAAAATTGAGAAGAAGATGCGGGGGATTATTGCGCGAAAGTGCGAGATGGTGCGAAGAGAAGTGAGTCGTGCAGAAGCACGAGAGTGGGCGCGAGAAAAAGGGCAGAAATTCAAGGTAGAATTGATTGGGGAATTGCCAGAGGATGAGACGATTAGTTTTTATGATTTAAAAGACCCACGGAGTGGGGAAGTGCTATTTACGGACCTTTGTAAGGGACCACATGTGGAAAACTTGGGAGAAGTCGGGGCGTGGAAATTGGAGCGAATCGCGGGGGCGTATTGGCGGGGAGATGAGAAACGTGAGATGCTGACGCGGATTTATGGGCTAGCGTTTGAGACGGAGGCGGAGCTCGAGGAGTATTTGGCGCAGCAAGAGGAGGCGAAGAAACGGGATCATCGGAAATTGGGGAAAGAGCTGGATTTGTTCTGTTTCTCGGAGCTGGTGGGGTCGGGATTGCCGTTATTTACGCCGCGTGGGACGATACTCAGAGACATGTTGAATGAGCTGGCACAGGGATATCGCGTAAGGTGTGGGTATCGGAAAGTGTGTATTCCGCATATTGCGAATGTGGATTTATATAAGACATCGGGTCATTATCAAAAGTTTCCGGAATTGCTGAAGTTTCTCAGTACGGAGAGTGGGGATGAACTAGCACTTAAACCAGTGAACTGTCCGCATCATTCGCAGATTTTTGCGAGCGCGCCGAGGAGCTATAAAGAATTGCCGGTGAAATATCTCGAGACGACGATGGTGTATCGGGATGAACGGAAGGGGGAGCTCGGAGGGTTGTCGCGAGTACGGGCGATTACGCAGGATGATTCGCATGTGTTTTGTACGGAAGATCAGGTAGAGGGGGTATTTGGGGAGTTGATTGAGAGTGCGAAAGATTTGTACGCTAGGGTGGGGATGAAATTGAGTTTGAGATTGAGCTTTCGTGATGACGGTGAGGGGTATATTGGTGATGAGAAGATGTGGGAGAAGGCTCAAGCGGCGATTGAACGGATGGCGAAGAAGTTTGAGATGGAATATGAAATTGGGATTGGCGAAGCGGCGATGTATGGGCCGAAGATGGATTTCATGGCGGAAGATGCGATGAGTCGGAAATGGCAGCTGGCGACGGTACAGCTAGACTATGCAATGCCGGAGAGATTTGGGCTGGAGTATACGGATAAAGATGGTAGTAAAAAGACGCCAATTATGATTCATTGCGCGTTGCTCGGGGCGATTGAGCGGTTTATGAGTATTTTTATTGAACATACGGCGGGCTGGTTTCCGTTGTGGTGTGCGCCGGAGCAGGTGAGAGTGCTGACGGTGAACGATAAGGCGGAGGAGTATGTGAAGGAAGTCTCCCGAGTTTTGAGTGGGGTAGTGCTGGAGGAGCCGATCAAGGGGAATGAACTGAGGTTTGAAGTTGATCGGAGTGATGATAGTCTAGGGAAGAAAATTAAACGCGCGACGGAGATGAAGATTCCGGTGGTGCTGATTGTAGGCGAGAAGGATGCGGCCGTCCGTGAAGTGAGTGTAAGAACGCGCGAGGGGGAAGAGAAGGTGAGATTGGATGAATTAGCTGGGTGGATAAAAGAGAGAAGCGAAAAGTAGACGATAGTGGTATGGGGCGAAAAAATGGCCTTGTGGAGTGCGGAGAGGGCTTAGAAGGGCGTTTTTCTGGAAAAAATGATTTAGATATCGTCTTGGAGATGGATCTTGGGGAGTTTTTTGATTTTTGCCATGAATTAACGCTTGATGGCTATAGAGCGGATGGCTATGCGGGAAAATTACAGTCGCCAGAAGATTTTGTGAGGCATCGGGTGGGGAACTGTTGGGATCAGACGGAACTACAAAGGGCTTGGTTCGAACGGCATGGATATAAAGTGAAGACATATTTGCTGTATTACTATCTAAATGATGATTGCTGTCCGAGTCACTCGGTGTTGATGTATGAGGATGAGGGGAGGATGAAATGGTTTGAGCCTATGTTTTGTGGTGTGGAAGTGGAATATTCAGGAGTACATGAGTACAAGGGGGAAGACGAGGCGCTTGCTGACGTGCGGCGGGTATTCGCAGAAAACGGACAAAAAATGGAGATGTTGCCAGAGAGGCTGGAGGACGAGAAATGGGCTTTGTATGAATAT
>CARTQV010000003.1 GCA_949070545.1 uncultured Candidatus Saccharibacteria bacterium
CGGCAGTCACTACTTTGGCCTACTCCCTCCGCTGCCTAGCTAGTTAGTGTCTATAGTAGGAGGAAGAGAAACTATGCTATACTTAAGCTAAGCTATGGAAGAATCTTTCGATATTCTGGATGCTAAAGGACAACACACGGGAGAAACTGCGCCTCGTTCCGTTTGTCATGAGAAGGGTTTATATCACAAAGCTGTTGCGCTTTTTATCATCAACTCGAAGGACCAAGTTTTACTCCAAAAACGTAGTGCTAGTAAAAAACTTTGGCCGAATATGTGGGATATCAGTGCAGGTGGCCATGTTTTGGCTGGAGAATTTGGCTTCGAAGCGATCATCCGCGAATGTGAAGAAGAACTCGGGTTAGAACTTCGCCCAGAAGAGATCACTTTTATTGGTGCAACCATTTCTAACACCGAAAAGCATGGTATTGTTCATAACCATTTCAACGAATATTATATCGCAAGAAAAGATCTCGACCCTGCGACTCTAACGCTCCAGACCGAAGAAGTTTCCGATGCAAAGTGGATTGATCGTGACGAAATTATCGCACGAATAGGTAAGCAATACCAAGGGATTACTGACAAAGAGGGCTGTTGGGAATATCTCATCGAGTATTATAAACACCAAGAAACCTAGTTTAATTCTCGTTTTTATGATTTTTGTGTTATAATTAAAGAACCGTGGTGCTTGATTATGTGGTACCATAGCTCAGCTGGTTAGAGCGCAGGACTCATAAGCCTGAGGTCGGTGGTTCGATCCCACCTGGTACTACCACGGTGATATTCTTAGCGTCTTCGGACGCTTTTTTGGTTATAACTGGTCCTACTGGTTAAGTTTACATAAAAAAGTCCCAGACAGAAATGCCTAGGACTCCACAATTTTTGAGAAAGCTCAGCCGTTGCAGACCTTTCCAGCAATCACAAGCGTGTCGCCAGGTTCAACTTTGGTTTTTCCTGTGTTCCTAATGCGTTTACGACCAAGGGTCACAGCTTCTCCATCTTCCAGAGAAATGTTGGCCTTTTCCAGAATGATCGCCACGGTATCCCCCTGACAATATTCAACTTTTTTCGGCGGGTTTCCCGCACCGTCTGCTACTGTTACATAATTCTTTTCTTCGTTCATATTGAACCCTCCTTAATTTGCCGCGAAATTGCGGATGATCGGAAACTCCGGAATCGGCAGCCCCCGATGGAATAAAGTTACCAAATAGCCAATTTCCCCTGCCAAGTAGGCAGAGATGTAGCCGATATTGCGTGCCCCGCAAGTGAGCGGTTTCACTTCAGCATCATCAAACAACCAAGTCTCATAATCTTCTCGAGCTTGGAAGTCTGCAGGACTAAATGCGAACAGCTGAGTTTCTTCGCCGCCACTACGTCCATCAATAAAAAATGGAATGTTCAGATAATTTTTCTTCACATTTTCCCAAATTATCTTGCGACTTCCCATCGAATCTACACCGCTGATTACGACCCCAGACAATTCTGTATCAGCCGTAACACGCTCGGGGTGTTGATAAACATCAACCCCGTTCGGCATTAAATAATAGATTAAACTTGACATTGCGACAACTTTTGGTTCACCACACATCAATGCGCTATAACCAACTTCAGTCGGCAAATTGCGTTCTTCCAAAACGTCGTCATCCCAGATATGAATTTCTGAGATTCCCATTTTGGCCAGGGTGATTCCAACTAAATTATTGATCCCACCAGCGCCAACCAAATGCACAGGCCAGCTCCAAGTGCTAGGATTAAAAATCGTTGTTTGATCAGAATAACTGCTTTTGTTCAACATTGACTTTGCCCCCTTTCGCTAATGTTGATTTTCTGAACTTGTTTAATGGCAAGAAGCCAACTTTTTCTTTGACCTCATCGTCACAAGTTTGCTGAACCGCCAACGGTATTACGGGTAGTGGCGTTTCAATACAGACATCGAGTTCGACATTGTGCAGTTGGATTTCGTTTGTAAAAACATCCAGACGTGCTTTGCGTTCACCAAAAATGTTTGCCACCAAATTCACTGCCCACGGTGCGTCCCATTCGGAGATGTCACCTTCATCAGTCGGTGACCAATATACCGCTCCGTCGACATGTGAATGCCAACGAAAACGTAGCATGCCAGCCCGGGCTGGATTATCTTCGACAAGATCGAAGATAATGTCGTTTAGTGCTCCATCATTAGTTTCGCAGAATGTCATGTTGCTTCTCTGCTCTGGCACGAAGATCTCATCTACAACGAAATCCCCATCCTTATTCTGCTGAATAGTACCAAAACCTGTCACCTCATTCGGCGCCGCAGCTATGGCATACCCTTGGATGTGTTGCCAAATTACTAAAGGAAGAATCAATTTCATTTTTTACGCCTCCTTTTTTTCTTTGATTTTGTCTGCAGCTTTGTTTTTGGCTTCGAGAGACGCGTAAAACAATTTGGTATCTCTTTTTTGTCTTCCGGATTGACTGAATGCATACAATCAATCATCAGAGTTAACGCCTCAATGACTCTGCCTTCATCCACGAAGTATTGCTCGATTTCACTCAGACGATCGCCAAAACAAAAATAGTCGCCATCCTTATAGAACGGGTCTTCACTTGTTGCGTTCTGTTTGACGCCAGAGCGTAGTCGTAGTGCATATGCGTTAGAATCTTGATACAAGAGCCTGATTTCGTAGTCGCCAAAATCATACATCGCACCTTCATAGGGCACGCGAACATGGACAACAATTATTAAGCGTTCGTTATCAAGGTCGGAAATTATTTCCTTCACTCCGCGCATCTTCCGAATTTGTACTAGCTCTGCCAGTGCAGTCTGATCGTCAATCGTGATAGGTTCGTCCTTCAGCTGTTGACGTTGAGCACGTTTTTCTCCTAATTTTTTCTGTTGCTCTTGAATCTGCACGCCATGGTAACGGATTGACTCCTCGCAAGCGACAATGTCATCATCCAACTCTTGAATCATTCGCTCCCTTTGTTCTTTAAAGAGAGTTACGCGCAGCTTCACATAATCTTCTTCCTCATTTGTTGATCTGTTTTCCGTTGCTTCTTCTAGTAGCTCGTCTGAAGTCTCATTCTCGTCCGACTGAGCCCCAGCTTCTTCCATCGCTCTTTTCGGTGTGTGTCTTAACATCCTGATTCTGCTCACGATGAAAAAAGGCCAACCGATTGGTAGACAGAGAAGTAGTAAAAACCAGCCGTAAACCGTTCTCAGCGGAAAATCCGCGAGATAATAGGCGGAACTCTTTTCCAAATAGTAGACAACAAACACTACAATCGGTATTAAACCACAGATGATAACGCTGACTACACCCAATATGGAAGCCATTGAGATTGGATCATTTTTCGTTTTGAGCACTGTCTCGTCTTCTTCCTGCCATGTCAGGTCGGAAGTTAGACCAGAAACCAGCTCTTTTATTTTCTTACGCTCATCACTTGGCAATTTGTTGAAAGCTTCAACTTTTTGATTGTACTGCTTTATCTCTTCGTAATCGCCTTGGTTTACAGAGCCAACACATCCGAAAAAAATAAACACTACATAAAGGACTCCCACAATAATAAGAGATCGTGACAGCACGTTGCTTGGCGAAATATCGCCATAAAAAGTTGGTGATCGTCGTTCCTTGGTTTGATGTGACATAGAAAAACCCTCCTTTTTCTTTCTCATAGATTGTTAATGATACTTAGGGCACCATAATACTCACCCTATACTACAATTGTAGCATAGATATCGAAAATTGTCAATAGGAAACACAAACCATTCGTCATATTTTTTGTCTATGTGGTATAATATACTTATGAAAGACAAAAAGGGCTTCACTGTCATTGAACTTATGGTTGTCGGAGTTTTCGCTGCCCTGTTACTAATCATTTTCTTTATCCAGAAGTCCAACGTTGATGCTATGAATCGCGACGATGACCGCAAAACCGCAATCAATGCGATGTATTACGCCCTGGAAGAATATTTTTACCCCAAAAATGGCTATTATCCTGCCGAGATTAACGAGGAAATTCTACCAGTTATCGACCCGGCCTTGTTCACCGATCCGCTCGGTATGAATCTGGGCGTTGATGGTAGTTCTTATAGTTATGAAGTTGCGAATTGTAACTCAAATAACGAATGTCGCGAGTTTACCCTCCGCGCCGCTCTTGAAAAAGAGGACGCTTATATTAAAAAGGGCAAAAAATAGCCCAAAAGGAGTTTTATGATCGAGTTTCGTTCAGATCAAAATATCAAAGTTGATGCGGAGCGAATCTCCAGTTTGGTCAAAGCCATCCGCCAAGACCCAATGGGTGGTTGGTTCGATTTGCCAGAAAATTACAATCGCGCCGAGTTTGAGAATATCAAAAAGGCCGCTGCGAAGATCAACTCTGATTCGGAGTATCTCGTCTGCATCGGTATCGGGGGTTCTTATCTTGGTCACAAAGCTGTCATTGAAGCTCTTGCTCCAGTTAGCCCGACGAAAGTGCTCTACGCAGGCAATTCGCTCAGCTCACGCGAGCTACGTCGCTTGTTGGTTGAGTTGGGTGATGCTGATTTTTCGATTAATGTTATTTCGAAATCTGGTACCACGACCGAACCAGCCGTCGCTTTTCGCATTCTCAAACAAAAATTAACAGAAAAATATGGCGACGCCGCACATGAGCGAATTTATGCAACCACTGACATAAAGAAAGGCGCCTTGCATGATGAAGCAGTCGCTGAAGACTATACACGTTTTGTTGTTCCCGACAACGTCGGCGGACGTTATTCAGTTTTGACGGCAGTCGGGCTCCTGCCGCTGGCCGTTGCCGGTGTTAATATTGACGCGTTACTCACGGGGGCCGCTGATGAATGTCGAGAGTTCCTCTCCGCCGGAGATCTCGGTAGCACCGCAGCGGCAAATTATGCTACCACGCGCGCAAAACTCGCTAAGCATCATGATGTGGAAGTTTTGGCCTCCTTTGAACCTTGTCTGCATGATTTCGAGGAATGGTGGAAGCAACTTTTTGGGGAGTCCGAGGGGAAGAAACACCAAGGGATTTTCCCCGCTTCCGTGGTTTATACGACGGATTTGCATTCACTAGGCCAATATCTCCAAGAAGGTCGTCGTGATATTTTTGAGACAATGTTGAAGTTTTCACACGATAACTCTAGCGAGATTCTCGTTCCGACTGAGCCAGAAGATTTAGATGGCTTGGGCTATCTCGAAGGTCGCCCTTTGACATATCTGAACGCGACCGCGGAAGAAGCAACCATCGCAGCGCATCGCTCTGGTGGAATCCCAGTCCTCGAGATCATTGCTCCTGAACTTTCTGCCCGTTCGGTCGGTGCTTTGATTTTCTTCTTTGAACTTTCTTGTGCCTTGTCTGCGAAGCTTTTGAAAGTAAATCCTTTCGACCAGCCAGGTGTCGAGGCCTACAAAAATAACATGTTCCACCTGCTTGGGAAACCAGGATTCTAGCATAGCGTATATTCTTGCTAAAAGTTCGCTTTTAGCGTATAATTTTCTACATGAGTAAAACGCGTGTCGTGATTGCTTTGGGTGGGAACGCTTTACAACAAAACGGTGAAGTTACAGCCGAAGCTCAGAAAAATGTCGCTAGTCATATCGGCGAGGTCATCGCTAAGCTTTCTGATCGGTATGAAATCATTATCGCGCATGGTAATGGTCCGCAGGTCGGGAACATCCTCATTCACGAGGAAACCGCAAGTACTTCTTCGGCGCCCGCCATGCCTCTCGAAACCGCAGTTGCAATGAGCCAAGGACAAATTGGCTATTGGCTGTCGCAGGCCATCGACAATGCTTTTGCACGTCGTCGTCAACACAAAAAAGTTGTCAGCGTCGTAACACAAGTTGTCGTTGATCCGAAAGATTCAGCGTTTCGCTGGCCGACAAAACCGATCGGAGAGTTTTATAGTGCTGAGGAGGCCGTGAAACTTGCAAAAACTCGTGGTTGGGAAATGCGCGAGGATGCAGGGCGCGGTTATCGTCGAGTTGTGCCTTCGCCTCGCCCGATTGATATTGTCGAGCGCCGCGAAATTATGTCACTTGTGCAATCTGGCGCAATCGTGATCGCCGTTGGTGGTGGCGGTATTCCTGTAACGCGCAGCAAAGTCTTGAAAGTCCTGAGAGGTGTTGACGCCGTTATTGATAAAGATCTCGCCGCTGAGAAATTGGCTGAACTGGTCAAAGCTGATATTTTTGTCTCTGTGACTGCCGTACCGAATGCTTATCTTAATTTTGGCCAACCCGATCAAATTGCACTCGGTATGCTGACTCCCGCAGAAGTCTTCAAGCATGTCAAAGCTGGCCATTTCGGAGTCGGGTCCATGCTGCCTAAAATCCAAGCCGTCGCCCAATTCGCCAGCAAAAAACGCATCGGAATTATCACCTCACCTGAAAATCTTGAGCTCAGCCTCAAGCGCCGCTCTGGCACCATCGTCCAGGGTTAGAATGGTTTGGCTATTCTGTTCACGTGTTCCTACGACAACTCGCGGGCGGCGATTCGAACTGCATCGCTCCAGCCCATCGCTACATGCGGCGTCCCAGCGAGTTCTGCAACCTTCAACCCACTCCGGATTGCCAGCGCAATTTCTTGAATCACCAAATCCGCTTCTGGCGACACAACCGTCGAACCAATCAACTGCCCTTTCGGGTTCACGGTCAATTTCACAAAACCTGCTCGAAAATCATTCACATTTGCGGCTGTTGTTGCATCAAGTGGAACAATCACCGATTTTTGCTTTTGTTTAATCTGAGCGCATTCCATTTCATTTAATCCACACTTTGCCACTCTCGGCAAAGTGTTCGTCATACGTGTAAAACCGGTATAATTAATAATATTTCCTGAGTTTTTCAGAGCATTTAGCGCGGCAAGTTTTCCCTCATAAGTTGCTTTCTCGATTGAACTTTCTCCACCGATCACATCGCCGGCTGCCCAAATATGATGGTTCGTCGTGCGTAAGCCTTGGTCAACTTTTATCCCACGATAATCAAATTTCACACCAGCATTCTCCAGGCCAAAATCCGTTACTGGTTCAGGCGTCGTCGCTAGCACTGTCGCCTCTACGCGCACAGCTTTCTCTTGATTGTCCCGTACAAAAATTACTTGTTGTCCACCAGCGGCTGGCTGCAAAGCAACCACTCGCGAATGTTCCAGAATCTTTACGCCAAAACGATCACGTAAGTGCTTATAAATCACTTCACTTGCTTCAGGATCTTCGCGTGGTAAAATCCGATCTTGCGCTTCAACCAGCAAAACTCTCACGCCCAGTGCACCGAAATATTCCGCCAATTCACAGCCAGTCGAACCAGCACCCACAATCAATAAAACTTTTGGTAACTTTGCCATTCTCAGTGCCGTATCAGGTGACCAACAGCTCACTGTATCAATCCCCGCGATGCCACTCACCGCCAGCCCTGCACCCGTTGCTACCAGAAACTTCTCGCTACGAATCCGATGGTTCCCAACTGCAATTTCGTGCGGACCAACGAATTGTGCCAAGCCATGATAGCAGTCAATCCCCGCATTTTCGAAAATCTTCCGACTCCCGCCTCCAGCTCGTCGCACTGCCGCTGCCTGCCAATTCAAAACTGTCGGATAATTATAACGCAGAGTTGAACTTGACATCCCAAACCGCGATCCAGCTACAGCTTCGGCATAACGCTGTGCAAAACCTAACGCTGCCGCATAGGGAATATCGCGATAATTTAGTGTCGTCCCTCCGAAGCGATCTGATTCGACAATCGCTGTTCGCGCACCGAACCCTGCTGCCATCAAAGCCGCTGCACTTCCTGCTGCGCCGCTTCCAATCACTAGATACTGATAATCACTTTTCGCCATTTAGTTCTGCCCACCGTCCATATCTTATATTATTTTACCACGATTTTGATAAACATAAGACAAATCTTTACTATATTTCATAATATCCGCCGCCACTCGCCGGTTAATGTCATCGCTTGTCACGACCGAGCGCTGCGTAACCCATTTCGCTGTCTCAGTTGCAACTTTTTCGGCAATCACTTCAGCCGTTCCAATTGGCATATGAATTGCTTTTGCGTCACTGATAATTTCTGCTTTCAAATCTTCAACTTTGAACTCAGTTGGCTGTATTCCGCGCTTTTGCTTGACTTTTCTATTCTTTCTCATCATACCAATACCTCAAAAGTGAACAAGAAAAACGCCAAAGTCGCAAATCCAATTCCCGTCAAAACTCGGAAAAAGTTTTTATGCTTGACACGCCATCTTTGTATATCAACTACGGTTTGTCCTCGCCGAATCATGGCTCGAAAAACCACTAATGGGACCACTGAAATCACCGTATACAACGCCAAAGCCAAGATTTGATAAAGAGGCGGAAGACTAAGTAAACTATTCGCCGCCACTACGAAGAGTACAATCGTCCACGGTGTCTCCGCCAAACTCGTCAATACACCGAGCGAGAAGGCCTCGGTATTATTATTCGTAGTCTTTGCGCGTTTGTCGATAAACCTCGCCACACTTCGCGGCAGCCAAAGCTCAGTACTTTTTCCGCGTCGATAATAAAACGTCCACATCGCGATTGCAAGCGCAACCAACATTCCTACCACAATCACGAGTTCTTCCACATAGAGTGGTTTTTCAAAATAACGATCTAAAACAAACGCCACGGCTCCCAGCGCCAAGAATACCAAGGTCCCAATCCCTGTAATATAACTATCGACCAAATTTTTGGTTTTTTTCCGCACATGTTTCCCTAAACTTGCATGATAAAGTAGCAGCAAAGCCCCCAAACTTAGCTGCAATGTTGCATGAATCACCGCCGCCAAGAACACCTCGCTAAAAGGGATGATCATATCCATATTTCAATTATAACACACTTATGCTTGTAGGTCTTTTTTATTTTGTGCTATGCTCCGAACATGAAATATTTTTTATCACATTTTCGCATTACAATTCTATTCGGGCTTGTTCTTTTGTTGGGCTCTGGTTTTTGTTCTATGCCAATTCCAAAAGCAGTTTCCGACACGGTCGCGACTACTAATCCGTTATCTTCGCTAGAAACGACAACTCTCGAAGCACCTGATGTTAAAGAACCGATTACCGAATGGAAATTCGATTCAGATTTGATCATTTGGGCAGTCAATCCTGGTTATACCATAGACGGAACTCGCGACGTCGGCGAGTTTATCGAGCTTCACCGTACGACTGACGTTTCTCTTTCGCTCGCTGGCTATTCGCTACGCTACACTAATACAAGTGGCGCGCAAACGACTTTGATTGACTTTTCCGAAGGAAGCTCTATGGCTGGCGAGTCTCTCCTCTTACGGCTTGCTAGGTCGCCAGGGTCCGATCAATCTGACGCGACCTACATGACGACCTTAGCAATGTCCGCTGGAAAGCTTGAAATTGTTTCTGGAGATCAAGTTGTTGACGAAGTTTGTTGGTCAGGGAAGTCAGACTGCTCGGCTGCCTTCAAAAGCTCCCACCCGACTATACTTTTGCGTAACCCTCAATCTAACGATTTTGCGCATGTCGCAGATTATACGCCTTCATTCGACCCTATGCATCCTTCACTCATTTTGCCCGAAATCCCCGATGACACTAACCTCGGCGACTTACCGTCCACGAGTTGCATGAGACTTGAGTTTTCCGAAATTCTCACTTATTATTCTGGCGAAAAGACTGAACAATTTATCGAACTCTACAATCCAAACGACCAGGACGTCAACCTATCGGGCTGCCAGCTGCGCTACAAGAAGAAAAACTATCCACTTTCGGGGGTTATTGCCGCTGATGGGTATTATGTTTTCTACCCTAACCAATCCGCCTCACCTTTCAGTCTCACAAAAAATCCTAATACTTCGAATACAGTTGATTTGGTTGGAGCAAACGCGAATATTGACACTTTAACTTATAACCACGGTCAGAAGAAGTCAACTTCTTACGCTCGTTTTTATGACGTGAATGGAGAGGAAGTTTGGCAACTAACCTATAGCCCAACTCCAGGTTCTGCGAATGTTATGCAGGAGTTTCGTGCTTGTCCAGAAGGGAAAGTGATCAATATTGCAACTGGAAACTGTGTCAAAGCTAGTTCACTGAGAACCGCCGAGACTGATTGTCTTGCCGGCAAATACCGCAATCCTTTGACTGGTCGTTGTAAGAAGGTTTCTTCCGAAAATGGGGAACCAAAACCTTGCGCTGCGGGCTATGAACGCAATCCTGAAACGAATCGTTGTCGAAAAATCAAACAAAATAACAATGGTACCGACTACCCGCTCGTTCCCGAAACTTATTCTGACCAGTCGACCTTCGTCGCACTGGGTATCATAACAGTTCTCGTTCTCGGCGGAGTTGTTTATATTATCTTACAATTCCGTCACGAGATCGCGCGATTGCAACGAAAATGTCGCCAGCGCCTGCACCACATTCGCAAAAACTTGGTCGCGCGAGGCATTAGCTTTCACCGGTACAAGAAGTCCTAGCTCTTGATAATGTTTCAAAACTGGCAGAGTTTTCTCTCGATATTCGTTGATGCGGGTTTGGAAAGTTTGCGGGTCCGCATCATCTTCTCTCAATCCTCGATCATTCAGCATTTTTGCTGCTTCCCAGCGTTCAATCGTATCCGCTTCCGAAAGTTGCAACATCACAACTGCCTTAATTGGGTGTCCGCTTTCTCGTGCAACGTTGATTACTTGGTTCTCTTCGCCCGCCCATCTTCCAATCGAAGATAACACGAGTGGAAATTCCATTAGCTCCTCTTTCTCAAAATACGGCAAAACCCATTCATAAAACAAGTTTGAAGGAATCAACTGCCCAGCACCAGTGACGTTTTGCTGTGTCGCTTCTTCCATCGCGCGCACGATAATCCCCGACGATAAGAACTTTCCACCTAACTTTTCGGCTAGTTTCAAACCGACGGTATCTTTCCCGCTCATCGGCAAGCCAAAGATATTAATACTACCCGTTCCAACCCAAGCTCTCAGGCGCTCTAATTGTGCATCAATCATATTCCGATTATAACACAACCGTCTCGCAGCAGTCCGAAAAATATCTAATTAGCAGTCTTGACGATAGATTGCTAATTAGATATAATATAAACATGAATTTGACTAAGCGCCAGGAAGGTATTTTATTCGCCATCATCGAAGAATATGCTGAAGTCGCGACTCCAGTCGGGAGCGTCACTCTCGCGAAACTTTTCAATGTTTCTTCAGCAACCATTCGGGCCGAAATGGCTCGCCTTGAGGAAAATGGTTACATCGCTCAGCCTCATACCTCGGCTGGTCGTGTCCCGACTGACGCCGGATATCGTTATTATGTAAATGTTCTATCTGAGCGCCCAGAGACAATTGAAACGCACAGCGAGTTGCCTCACCATACCGAAGACGAGAAACCGCTTGAACGTAGCAGCCGGGTTTTGGAAGTTCGTATTAGCTCTCAAGCGCGCGCTGATTTTGCGATTCGCGGAGCGGTTGATTCTTTGGTGGAGTTGACAGGGAATCTCGGACTAGCGACAATCGGTGATCAGTTATATATTTCTGGTATCTCGCGACTTTTCACCCAGCCAGAGTTTCTTGATAATCAACGCGTCCAAGCCGTAGCAGAACTTTTGGACAATCTCGAACCATGGTTGCGTGAAGCTGCTCCAGGCCAACCGCTCAACATCTTCATTGGCAAAGAAAATCCTATTGGCAAAACTTCCGGTGTCTCTCTTATCATCAGTCGTTTTCGTTCGCCTTATTCTGATCGTAGTTATATCGGCGTTCTCGGTCCAACTCGCCAAAACTACGCTAAGGTCATGTCGCTCGTGCGTCGCGCTGGGGACATGCTCGAAACTGCGCTTGCTATTAAATAATTTAGAGGAGAAAGTATGAAAAAAACCAAGATTTCAGAGAACGAAGCTATAAAAACCCCAAAAATCTCGAAAGGTTCCGAATTTTTCGATGGATCTAAGGACCAAACCCCAGAGATTGTTCAGGAAGATACAGCTAATTCTACGATCCAAGATGAGCTAACAAAACAAGTTACTGAACTGACTAACGATCTCCAACGTACGCGCGCCGATTTTGAAAATTTTCGCAAGCAAGTCGAACTCCAACGCTCCCAAGCCGCTTTGGTCGCAAAACAATCCACAGTTTCAAAGTTTCTCCCCCTGATTGATGATTTTGAGCGAGCGTTCGCTTCTTTTCCCGAACAACTTGCTCCTCTTGAGAAAAACTTTTCAAAGACTCTGGGCAATCTTGGTCTTGAAAAGATTGATTCTGACGAAAACGTTGAGTTTAGCCCCAGTCTCCACGAAGCCGTTTCAGTAGCGGATGACGATGGCGACATCGAGGTTGTCGCCGAAACTTTGCGCCCTGGTTATTTTTATGAAGGTGAGATCTTGCGTCCTGCCATGGTCAAAGTGAAACATATTCCCGCAAAATAGCGATTTTGAAAACTTCCCCAAAACTGTTTTGAGTGCTATAATGAAGCCATGAGCAGTTTTGGAGGTGAAGATAACGCCCAGATTCAGCGTCGTGTTCGCGCTTGCGATTATTTGGTCGTTGCGCAACTGTTTTTGCAGGATAATTTTGACCTTTCGCGTCCGCTTATTGCTGACGACATCAAACCTCGTCTATTGGGGCATTGGGGGACTTGCCATGGTATCAATGTTGCCTATGCAAATCTGCGAGATTATTATAGTAGTAAAGAAACCCCCAATGTTTCTACGGAAGATTTGAAGAATCAGAAGCTTGCTGGTGTGGACCCTTTTGCGGTTGATACTAAAAAGAGAGAAATCTTGCCTACTTCCGAAGCACAGGTGCAAAAAGTCATCGACCCGGACTTCTTTTTCATTCTTGGTCCCGGACATGGTTTTCCGGCTCTCCAGGCGAATTTGTTTCTCGATGGCGATCTCGAAAAAGTTGATCCAAAAGCTACGCGCGATAAGGAAGGGCTGGCTTACGTCTGCCGTAATTTTTCTTGGCCAGGAGGTTTCCCCTCACATGCCAGTCCTTTCACGCCAAACGTGATTTGTGAAGGCGGGGAATTAGGTTATGCACTCGGTGCTGCTTATGGTTTCGCACTTGGGTATCCTGAGCGCAAAGTCGCTGTCATGCTTGGCGACGGAGAACTAGAGACGGCTAGCGCTTTGGCTTCGTTGAACCTCGTAAAGATTGCTGGTAGCCACGCGAGTAATGGTTTGGTTCTACCGATTCTACATTTAAATGGCTACAAAATCTCCGCACCGACCCTCTATGGACGAAAGTCTGAACGTGAGCTCAACGAATTATTGCGTGGGTTTGGCTATACTCCACTGACGATCGAAGGTGATAGTCCCGAAGCTTTTCAGTGTGCTTTAAGGAAGTCTGAGAAATATGAGCATCCGTTCCTGATTCTGCGTACTGAAAAGGCGCCACGGGGCCGAAGGAGGTTCATGGACGTAAAGTTGCTGGAAATTATCTCGCTCACCAAATTCCTCTGCCCGATGCGAAAACTGACCCTGAAGAACTAAAGATACTCAGTGATTGGCTGGAAAGTTACAAGTTCTCGGAGCTATTTGATAAGGAGAAAGGTTTCAAATTATGATTGACACGGTCGATAACCCTGGAAAAGAAAAGTTTTCGCCTGCAAAAGCAATCGGTGCCGTGATGGCCGATTATATGTCCAAGCACGACGATTTTTATCTTTTTTCACCTGACGAAACCACCAGCAACAAGCTTGACGCCGTCTTCAACGTCTCTGAGCGTGCTTGGGATTTGCCACGCCAAGATTTTGACTTACCAGAATCGGCTCACGGACGCATTCTCGAAATGCTTTCCGAAAACGCTTTATTTGCCTGCATGGCAGGACATCTCATTGCTGGCGGCCCTGCCGTTATGACGAGTTACGAAGCTTTTTTCATGATTATTGCTGCGCAAATTTTGCAACATCTTAAGTTCCTTGATCAATCCAGCAAAGTAAAATGGCGTCCAGCTTACCCTGCCGCCAATCTTCTCTCAACTAGTACTTGTTGGCGTCAAGACCACAACGGGTTCACTCATCAGTCTCCAGCTCTGATTTCGACCCTGCTCAGTGTCCCAAGTCGCCATGCGAACTGTCTTTTTCCAGTCGATGACGTCGCGGCTGAGTCAGCTTTTATTTATATGCTGCGTTCAGAGAATGTTGTAAATCTTACAACATTTAATAAAACCGACCAACCTCGTTGGCTCGACTCGCACCAAGCCGACGCTCAGTTCAGCGCCGGCGGAGCGAGTATTTTCGATTTCATTTCGGATGAGAATCCTGATTATGTTCTAGTGGGAGTCGGCGATATCATGTCTTGCGAAACGATCCGTGCACTTGAGATTTTACGCAAAGATTTACCAGAGAAAAAATTCCGTTTTGTCAATATTTCAGCGCTGTCTTATAATACAATCGGCACGACTGAACGTAGTTTGACAAAAAAAGAGTTCGATCGGATTTTCTTGACCGACAAGCCGATTGTCGCTGATTTTCATGGTTATCCCGAAACTTTGCGTCAGATTTTGACTTGCTATACTGACCCGAAACGTTTGACGGTTCATGGATTCCTTGAACGGGGAAGTACCACAACGCCATTCGAGATGCTGAGCTTGAATGAGGCTTCGCGTTATCACCTTGCAATTGATATTGCGTCGCGCGAGAATCGTTCCGATTTGGTCGAAAAATATCAAAAAATCCTCACCGAAAATACAAATTACGCGCGTGAATACGGCGTTGACCAAATTGAAGTCTAAAAGGTCTCATGATATAATATCACGGTATGGAATTTTTTATTTTAATTATTACATTGCTAATTTTGGCTGAAACGACCGTCTTAGTTATTAAAAATGGCAAAAAACTATTATTAAACACCAACTCGAAACGTTCACTCTATGTGGACACGTCCGCTTTGATGGATCCGCGCCTAGTGGCTGTCGCTCAGACTGGTTTTATTAGTGATAACCTGCTTGTGCCACGCAGCGTCATCCACGAGTTACAGCTGCTCGCTGATGGAAAAGATCACGACAAACGCTTGCGCGCACGAGCTGGGCTTGATGCAGTACGAGAGCTAGAGCGAGTGGTGTTCTTCGATTTGACAATTGTTGATGATCCGCTTGACCATACGCCAGTCGATGATCGTCTTTTGGAGCTAGCGAAAGCGAACCACAGCGCAATTTTAACGAACGATTTTAATCTTCAAAAAGTTGCTGCCACCGATCATATCGACACTTTGAACCTGAATGCTCTAGCACTGGTCCTTCGCAACGAATACCTTCCTGGAGAACGCACGAACGTAAAAATCATCTCAACTGGTAGCGGTCCTGATCAGGGCGTTGCATATCTTAAAGATGGCACGATGGTTGTCGTCGACCACGCCAGCAACAAAGTTGGCAAAGAAGTCGAAATCGAGTTTCAACGCTTGAACCAAACCGCATCTGGGACGATGATGTTTGCAAAACTTGTCATGGCGACATCTGCGCGAACCGCAAAACCTAAAACTGTAAAGCTTAAGACTGTGCAACCTAAAGTTAAATCTACGAAAGCTAAATCTAGCGCGAAGTCACCTCGCTCCAAGCTCACAACTCGCCATTAGAATCGAACACAGCTTCAAGAACACAAGCTACGCAGTGCATCTCATGTACTGCGTAGCCCACTACTCCCCCGCCTCTGTTTTTCTAAAAATCAGTGAATACTGCCTTGCTGGTATAACCAGCCTCGTCTTTTACTTCAACGACAATCGAGCGTTCGCTACCGTCCAACTTATAAGTCACGCTGTTGCCACTAATTTTCACTGGACTCTTGCTCACTCCATTAACCGTCACGGTATAAGTATCAAGTGGATATGTCCCCTTCGTGAAATTAAACTCAAGGCTCGTCAGTTTTTCCTCAGTATGCCCATCGTCATCTTCCGACGAAATACTCTTTGCTCGAATTGAAACCGTCGGGTTGCTGGCGTCACAAGTATCATAAGTATTATAGTCATATCCATCTGGCACATTCCAGACTTCTGCTTTCGACACTGGGTCAATCACTTTCGTTATTTCGATCTCAATCCGCTGACTTTCTGGCGTACAATCTGCCGCGCGCAACTTGTTCGTCTTATTGAAAGCTACCTTTTCGGTCGATACTCCCGATTTTTTTGAGTTATACCAGCTCGGCCAAATATCGGTCCGACCATTCACGGTCAAAGTCTGGATCCCGGACGGTTTCGCTGGCTTATCACCTGATTTCCATTTACCTTCCTTCGCGTAAAGATTATGATGCACGTTACTCATGAAGCTGTTCACCACTACTCTCGTCACATTATTTGTACTCGATGACAACCCTGAGCCGTCATGGTTTCCATTCCAAACTGTCATCGCAACTGCTGTCGAGAAGCTTGCCATCCAGAGGTCTTTTGCGACCGAGCTATTTGAAGTCGTTGATGTTCCTGTCTTCGTTCCAGTCCAAACGCCATCAACAACCCAACCTGGTTGGCTACCTAGACTACCGAAAACTTTCCTACGTGCATTCGCATCACTAAGAATGTCAGAAATCTCATAAGCAACTTGTTCATCAATTACGCGCTCGCCATCCTTATCTTCCCAAGCTTCCATAACTTTTCCGTTAGAATCTTTCATTTCGAGCACATAAGCCAAGTCTTTATAAACTCCGCCACGTGCGAATGACGCATAGGTATTTGCATGCTCAACTGGTTTTACGGCGCAGCCACTACCAATCGCCATTGAGAGCCCAGCCGTCGTTCCGTTCGCACAATAACTCTTCTCACCGAGTTTATGCGCAGTGTCTAGCGCATTATCAATCCCTACAATCGAAAGCGCCTTCACCGCAGCAATATTCAACGAACCGCCCAAAGATTCACGAATCGTCACGTCGCCATAGAATGAACCACTATAATTACGTAAAGCACAGCTACCACCCGTATAGCCCGCGCAATAGAGTGAGTCAATATTTTCATCACGTAGCACCGAACCAGGCCCATAAACCGCATCACCAGTCAGCGAGAATAACGGCGCATAGTCCAAAATAGGTTTAATTGATGAACCTGGTTCCAGCCCAGACACTGCAGCATTCACTTCGCCATAAACCGGTGTCTCCCAGTTCACCGACCCAACCATTGCGATCACTTGTCCGGTTTTCACGTCCACCGACGCCATCGCAATATTGTCACTACCATTTGTGTATAATAACTTACTACCTTCTGCTACGGCTTCCTCTGCCATCTGCTGCGCACGATAATCCAGTGTCGTCTTAATTGTATAGCCGCCCGTACGCATCGTCTGCACGCCATATTTCGACTCAAGTTGCTTCTTTACTTCGATGACAAAGTGTGGTGCTTTGATGTTGTCGTATTGGCTACTTTCAGGCAAAATCTGGTCCAAAATCGCAACTTCTTTTGCAGCATTCGCTTCGTCTGCACTAATATAACCCATATCGACCATATCGTTCAGCACCTTGTGCTGGCGCTCAATCAGCATTTCGTTCCCAGCTTCGTTGTAAGGATTTAAGACTGCAGGGTTATTCGGTATTGCCGCGAGTAATGCTGATTCCGCCAAATTCAAATCTTTCGCGCTCTTTCCGAAATAAGTTTGCGCCGCACTTTCAATCCCGTTACGTCGTCCACCATATGGTGATTCATTGAGATACATTGTGATAATCTGCTCTTTGCTATACATTTTCTCTAGTTCGATCGACAAAATCAACTCTTTCACCTTGCGTGCAATCCCACCGCGGTTTGCCGAAGCGGCTTCGTCTGAGAAGAACAACTGCTTAATCAATTGTTGCGTTAGAGTTGAGCCACCCTGCACGCCCTTACCACTCAAAGTTGACAAAGTCGCGCGCATTAACGCCGAAATGTCTACACCAGGGTGATTATAGAAACTCTTATCCTCAATCGCCACGGTCGCTTGACGTGCATAAGTCGCAATTTGGTCTTCCTCGACCACGAGCCGATAATCCGCGTCACCCTTATCTTCCCAAAGCACCTCACCATTACGATCAAGGTAAGTATTGACCGTTTCAGAAATTCTAAGATCATTGAGCTGGATTTCTTTCAGCTGATTCTTATAGTAAACAAACAATGCTCCGACCGCAATAATCCCAATTAAACAACAAGCCGCAAAAATCTTGCCAATACGTTTTGCTCCTGCTTTCGAGAACCAATAGGCCTTAATTCTCTCCCAGCGAAAATGCGCAAAAAACCTCGCTGGCTGCTCCTTTGGCAAAGGTTTCAGATTCGGATTCTCGGGAGTTTTTTTCTTTTTACTGACCTGTCCGGCTTTCTTCTGCACGGATTTTGCTAACTTTCTAGTTTGATCCGTAATTAAACTAGAATAAACCCCCATTTTTCCTCTTTTCGAGGACTTGTTATTAGAACTACTCGCAGTCTTATTCATACTCCAATTATAGCACAAATAGCATAAAAACTACTTTAATAAGTCACATCACAACCGCGAACTTGTTTTTTCCGCGCTTCAAAATCGCTACTTGCTCAATCGCAACATCTTCGGATACCTTTGTTCCGTTCACACTAATTGCACCTGCAGCTGCGAGTTTCCTCGCTTCGCTTTTACTAGTACATAGTCCAGTTTCGACTAATAAATCAAACAACTTTTTGCCCATCTGCCCAGTCGCCAGATATTCACCCATTTCCACAATTTCATCTCCCGATAACTCGGTTAGCTCCCCCTCAAACAATCTCGCGCTTAATCCGATTACCGCCTCTGTCGCTTCTTCGCCATGCACGACTTCTGTTACACCTTTCGCTAACGCTTTCTGCGCTACTCTTTGACCTGGGTTTTCTGTCTGCTGTTTCATAATCTTATCGACCTCATCTTTTTCGAGCACCGTATAAATCTTCAACAACCCTTCCACTGCCGTATCGGGCTGATTTAACCAGAACTGATAAAAATCGAACACCGAAGTCCAATTCCCACTTCCATTATCTTTTCCAGCCAGCCAAATCGCATTACCTTCCGATTTCCCAAATTTTCGCCCTGTTGCTGGGTCGATAATCAGCGGCGTTGACCAAGCATCCGCTGCCGCTCCTTCCAGCCGTTTGATCAGATGAATCCCACTTGAACAATTACCGAATTGGTCTGCTCCGCAAAGTTGCAAATCAATCCCATATTCTCGATAAAGATGCAAGAAATCATACCCCTGAATCAGAGTATAGGAAAACTCCGCGTAACTTATCCCGCTGCCGCCTTCCCCAATCCGATTTTGTACGAATTGCCGGTCTAGAAGCTGTGTCATCGAAAATGCCTTACCAATTTCGCGCAAGAACTCTAGATATTTTATATCTTTGAACCATTCGTAATTATCAACCTGCGTTAAATCCGGGCTTTTAACAATTCGTTTCATTTGTGCTGCAATGCAGGACTTATTATGCTCGACCTCTTCGACCGATTTCAAATCTCGTTCACCATTTTCTTTCGGATCACCAATTTGGCCCGTCGCTCCCCCTACCAGAAGATATGGCTCATAGCCATGTCGCACAAAGCATGCACACATCATTGCCGCCGCAAGATTTCCAATTGTTAGGCTATCAGCCGACGGATCCGCCCCCCAATAAAACTTCTTCGACACTCGCGTATCAAGTTCTGTTGGATCTTTGATAGTTGTCTCGGCGGAAAACCCTCGCCAAATTAGTTCCTCTGATAGCTTCATATCTATAATTATACTATAAAATCGATCATCATAGCGCAAAAAGGCCACCGCGAGGTGGCCTTGCACTCATTGAAGGAGTTTATCTAGTGCGTTCTGGTAAAGCAGGACAACCCCCTCATCTTTACTAGCAATTCGTGCGTGTTTCGTATCAATTTCTTCAATACGACATTTGTGATATTGTCTGTAAGTTAAATCGCGCTCCAAGAACTCATCTTGGTTGCTAATTATTACACCAGTTTCCTTAGGTCGCTCGACATTCGGCTGTCCATGCCCGATCCAAAATAGCTGGTCAACAAGCGACGCTAACGATTGGTGTGTTCCCATATCACCAGGTATGATCGGTAGGACTGATATCCAACCCAAACCATAAGAAATTATCTCCGCTAGGATTGTCAGATATTGAGTCGAGTAACGAAAAACGCTTTTGAGGGTTCCTGGATTGCTGCAAGGGTTGATCAGTATCATCGAACCATTTAACTTTGACATTTCGACTGCTTTTGCGCCTATCGAAACACCACAGACTACATCGCCATCTTTAGCAATTTTATTCAATTGTTCGCCTGCAGAGTATGGGCTATATCCAAAGTTGGAATAACTTAGATAGCCCCTCTTGTGGTATCCAAAATTCATATACTGATAAGCTCTCTCAGGCTGATTTCGCAGACCTGCTATTAGCCACACTATTGGTTCGGTCTGCCATCCCTTCGGTGCCTCTGCCACGAGCTTGCCGCCCTGAATGTAGCGCGCAATCATGCAACTTAAACAATTCACTGTCAACGCGAGCAACACTATTGATTGCATCTACAATCATCTCCTTAGTTGAGTTGTCAATGTGCATCTCTGGCATCAAAAACCAACGCCATACTTCCATTATAGCATACTATGTATAAAATGTCAATCATACCCCTGATGATAGTGGAAAACTACCATTTTCGTTTTTCAACGGCTAGGGTTTACTTTTGCCCTCCGTTCTGCTAGCATGAACGCATGGGCGGGAGCACAGTGAGAGCTAATATGTTTTAGCGAACGTCGTCAACCGCTCATCAACTAACTGGAGGTAATATATGCCCAAAAATACTATCTATAACACGCCAAAAACCAAGAAACGTGTTTTGGCTTTTGATATTGATCAAACTTTGAACATCGCAAAAACTCCAATTCCGCCAGAAATGGCTGAAGTCTTGAAAAATTGCCTTAATTATTTTGAAATTTGTCCGATTTCCGGGCAGAAGTTTGAGCAATTTCTCGTTCAGATTGTTGATGAGTTGAAAAAAGTCGACGTCACCGAAGAAGAGCTTTCTCATCTCCATCTTTTCGCCGCCCAAGGGACACAGTACTATCGCTACGACCTCAAAAAACATGATTGGACCGAAGTTTATAACTATCCGCTCAAAGAGGAAGATGTTGTAAAAATTACAACAGTTTTGGAAGATTCCGCTCGCGAGTTGGGCTATTGGGAGGAAGACAAATTGGCCCCAGGAGACGAAATCATCGAAAATCGACTTTCTCAGATTACTTTTTCTGCGCTCGGCCAAACTGCCGGGACTGAGGTGAAATACGCTTGGGACCCCGATTGTAAAAAACGTGAAGCAATCGTCGAAAAATGTCGTGATAAATTGCCTGATTTTCTCTATGAAATCGGTGGGACAACCTCGATTAATGTCGCTGCACCAGGCATGAACAAGGAATTTGGTATGAAACACCTGCTCGAAGAGTTGGACGTCGAGACACCAGAAGTGTTATACTTTGGCGATATGACCCAGCCAGGAGGGAACGATTATCCCGTAGTCCAGATGGGGATCGACACGATCACAGTACGTTCTCATGAAGATACTTTATATGCTTTGCGTGGGATTCTCGGACTCGTTGCCTAAACCCTAAAAATAGCCCATAACGCTCCTGTTGTGTTATAATTACTGTATGAAATCATATATCGTGGGCAACTGGAAGATGAACTTTACAGTCGGTGAATCTTCCGTTTATCTTCATAAACTTCTGCAAAAAACGCGGCAGTATCGTGACATTGAGGTTGTCGTAGCGCCTTCGCTGACCGCTTTGCAGCCGTTATCTCTCCAAACTGACCGTAAAAAAATCCGTCTCGCTGCACAGACTGCTAACCCGCACGATTTTGGTGCCTATACAGGTGAAGTTTCTTTCACTCAGCTACGCGGGATTGTTGACTATTGTATTATCGGGCATTCCGAGCGTCGTCAGCTCTTTCATGAAAGCGACAAGGACATTCGCGCATCCGTTGCGGCTGCTCTGCGCAATAATATCACTCCAATCCTCTGCATCGGTGAAACGGAGACCGAACGCACCTTTGGCGAGACTTATGACATTTTGCGCGATCAACTTCTCGGTGGTCTCTCTGAGGTTTCGACTGAAGATATCGAGAAAGTGGTCGTTGCCTATGAACCAGTTTGGGCGATTAGTACAACGGCAGATGCGCGTCTCGCTTCGCCGGATGACATCGCGGAGGTCATGCAATTTGCGCGTCGCACCCTGAAAGACACTTATGGGAGAGCAACGGCAGAGTCAGTCCCGTTGCTCTATGGCGGTAGCGTGAGCCCCTCGAATGCTGGCGCCTATTTGACTGTGCCAGAGGTCAACGGCCTGCTTATTGGTGGCGCTAGCCTAGTTGCTGATCAATTCGTCAATATTCTAGAAACTGCAAAGAAGGTAAAATCTTAATGGACAAGCTCACAAATCAATCAAATCCAACGGGGGATCAGGGAAGAATGATTGATTTTGTGCCTAAAAAATCAAACGATGAAACTACCGCGGGCAGTTCGAAAGCTCCGCGTCCCGTGACTTCCGCGAAAGACGCAATCAACGCCTTATATGCCGACCGCGCAAAGGGATCGACTACAAAGATGATCCCGTCGGCGCGCGAAGCCGTGAACGCGGCCGCCTCGAAAACCGTTGCTGAACACCAGAAGTCCGCCGCGACCCTACATCACGGTTCAATCCAGAAAAAAATGGAGTCGACTCGTACCTCAGCTTCTGCTATGTTGAAAGTTGCAAAATCAGAGAAACCGTCACCCACTTCTGCTCAGCCGTTGAATTCTTTTGATCCGCTTGCAAAACCAAAACCCGTCGCTAAGCCAAAACGCCCGCGCCAAGTCGCCTACGGTTCCGTTCCAGTTGTTCGCACTTCTCTGAAGCTTGGCGCTTCTGCTCGCCCGAAGCCAACGCCAGTTGTTTTACCGCCGCACGCCCGTATGGCTGAGGGCGCTCGTCCTGTGAATTCTCGTCCAAAAAAATTATCAAATTTGTTGAATCATCGTCTTGTCAACGGCGAAATTGTTCCACGAGCGAATACCCTGAATGCTGCTCCGAAACGCCAACTTGTTGAGGACGTCGACGCTATCGCTGTTGCTATCACGGAACCAGCAAAACCTGCACCAGCACACCGTCCTTCTGGCCCGATTCGCGACCCTCAGATGGTGCGTGCCCCGCGTCGAACAACTAATTTAGCTGAAAAGAATGCACGTCGAGCCATGCAGACAGCTCGGGTTGCCGACATCGTCAGTGAGCAGATGGGCCAACCCTCACGTTTCGCTACGGCTCCGAAAGGCTATGTCGCGAAACAGCCCGAAGCTATGCCAGCTGATAGTGCTTATATTATGTCTGAACCGCCGAAATTAACGAAAAAGCACCCAACGCCGCCAGCAAAAAAGCCTGAAGACAAACTCGGAGTGATCGAAAATTATCATCAATCGCGTGAGCCGCAACCACTTGGTGACAAAGCTCCGATCGGTCGCGTAACCGAGCAGAAGATCGCTTCTGGACATGGTGGTGCCGCGAAGCCAACCGAAAAGGTCAAAGCTGACAATACTTCGAACTACAGCTTTAGTCGTCAGCTCGAGCCCGACGCGAATCGCTATGCGCTTGGTGGGCAGTCGCCGTTTTTGAAGTCTGTCAATGTTGAAAAACGCCCATTGTCTGGCAGCGCGCCACGCATGAAGAGTGAACCGAAGGTGTCTGGGGCTGTCGAAGCTGAGTCGAAGCCGCGGTCTAAAAAGAATATTTACCCCAAAAAAGAAGTTACAAAGACCCCTACGAAACAAGACCTGCCGAGCCGTCCGACCGTCATTGTCCCGTCGAGTCACCGCTCAAAAGCCCCATTGTTTTTCTTGGTTTTACTGACAGTTATTCTCGGCGCCGCCGTGGGTGCTGCCGCCTATCTTTGTTTCTTCCAGTAGTCTGGTTTTGTATGTAGTGCCTAGCGACTAGGCACTACCATTATTCAGACAACCATCACCCCAACAGTTCGTCGTAATCCAGAAGTTTTTCTTCAGATCACTCGCGCTACCACCATTCCCATCGCCAGTGATTTCCAGTTCAAACTGGGGGAACGGATATGACGATGCTGCCGGACTGAGCCGTGTTTCGACCCGTCGATAAAGATCATACGCTCGTCCTGTCGAATCGACCTTTACTTGTACGTCTTTGAAGGGTACGCTATTGCCGTCATCATCAAGCTTTTCAACAATACAATCTGTTTCGACTACCCCATATGGCATCGAAGCTACGAGATAAGCATCCCCATTAGTTTGCATCAAATCCTTCACGTCTAAGTTAACTTGACATGCGTAATCTCCCTTTTCCCCGGGCTTCGCACATTCAACCAAAACCGGTGAGTTCTCTTCTGTTGCGGTGGCAGCTTCTTTGAGGATCTCCACACCTATCTCTCCTCCCCATGGCAACAAACCACCCACATTTTCGCTCGGCAGTGCCACTATACTCGTAAAACGCTCGCTGTCTCTCTCTGCTAATTCGTTGAGGTCGATCGTTTGCCCAGTCGTGATTAACGATAGACCAATTGCTGGCGGCACAGTGGCACTACCTGCATCAGCAAAAAGCCCTTGGTTATCAAGGTTACGCAAGGTCGTCCCATTCTTTTCTGTAAACCACGAGAAACGTATCGTTGAAGTATTCATAGCATCATCACTGACCGCAATCGGGACTACTTGTACCCGTGTTGACGCATCTAACGTGAACAAAAAGTCAGAGACCTCATTGCTCAGCTTCACACAAGTATACGCCTGGTTCGCATTATTTCCATGCTCTCCATCATTATCCTCTCGAATTGCAACTTCTCCCGTCGCATCTGGGTCATCGTTCAAGTATTTCTTCATCCCATCGCATTCTTGTCCAAGCTCAAAAAGCTTCCCACAATTATCAGCTGTCCCGCCTGGTTTGTTCAGACAAGTATAATATCGGTTCGCTGCTAGTTTTGCATCTTCTACGCCCGCCAATGCTGCATCATATGCCGATTGCGAAAGGTCCGAATCTGTCGTTTGTGATGATTCTGACACCATAATCCGAACAAAACTCAGCGTAATCACTCCGAACAAAATCGTCGCAAAAATTACTACATAAAGTGACGCCACGCCTTGCTTAGTTTGTTTCAATAACTCTCTTTTCATCTTACTCTCCCGCCGTCCTTGCGGCAAAATTAAACTTGTTTAATGCACAATAATTAAACTCCGCCCCGAGATTACCCGTGCTGCTCGTCTCGGAGTTTCGACAATATTCACTCGCGCTCTTCACATTTATATCTCCACGTTCAGTCGCTAGGATAAATGTCCCCGCATAGAACGCTCGCCCCGAAATCTCATCCTCTGCACGCGGGAAAATCGTCAACTCATGTAACAGTAGCTGTGTATCATTATTTTTCAGAAGCCCAGTCTCTGGATCCTCCAACCCCAGTTTATTGTCGCTATCTAAATATTTCGTTGCGTCAATTTCCATCGCATATCCAGTCAATACGCTTTCGTAATTGCTCTTATCAATCGATGCCGAACAAATTCGACGATTTGTATCGCGGAATCTCGCCATAATTAAAGCCTCACCATCTTTCACGTCATTCACAATGAACCCATCCTTATTTTTGCCTATAGTTGCCTCATTCCCGCCCATATCTGTATATTTCACAGCTAGAGTTCCGCTCTTAAAGGCATATGCTGTATTCCAAACATAGGAATATGACCCCGTACAGAAAACACCATACAGCTGATGGCCATCACTATCTACGGCGCTATTATAATTAAACCCGCGCGTCGCGTTATCTTTTTCACATTCCGTCCTCGCCGTCTCTTCTTCTAACTTCGCGCAGACCGAAGTAACGTTCAACCCAGGTGCTCCTGTGATCGAGTCAGAAAGATTATCAATCAGTCCTCGTCCAACGTTGTTTACGGCTTTGATCGTCATACCTTTCTGATAAATCGCTAGTACATTTGTCACGACAATCGCAATCGTGATAAGAAGTACCGCTACGAACGACATCGTCAACGTCAGCTCAACAATCGTGAATCCTGTTTTGCTCTCTTCGATTATTTTTCTTTTTTTCATCACATTGTCCTCGGATTATTTAATCGTATTACCGTGTCGAGAACTGTCGGCGTGTTTGCTCCCGATCCATACCAACACGCCTCAACATAAATATCATAATATGCAGATTTTTCTAGGTTATTTTGATCCTTTTGATCGCTCTTCACCGCGAAGGCCCAGATCCCTTCGACTGCCGCAAGTTCCGAATATTCCGTTAAACTATTTCCGCTAATCCCCACGTCAGTCAAGTCTTTCCCATCTGTATCAGTCGTCCAAAGCATTCTCGCTCCGAGCGGACTCGCCCGAAACAACTCGCCTCCATCATTTATGCCTACGTATTTGTATTTTCGCGTATTCACAACAAATGCATTTGCCTGTTCGAGCAAAGTCTTTCCATTGGTATTATCATACAGTTTATCACAACCTACAACTCCATTTGAATCTGGTGTCACGACATTCGACGCTAGATCCAACAACCCAAGCTTATCAGCTTCTTCTGCCGTGATCGCATTGACGGTAACTTTCTTCCAAATCTCTCCACTGTCAGAATAATCCAAAGAATTATGCATAAACCTCAGTGCCTCGGCTTGGGCATTCAGCTCGTCACGTGCTGTCGTTGCCTCAAGCGTTGTTTCAGCCGTAACAACACCACGATTCATCGACGAGATTGACAGAATCGCCACCAACCCAAAAATCGCGATCGCAAACATCACTTCGATAATCGTGTCACCGCGCTTCGTATCTTCGCGTTTAATCATTTGCATCCCGCTTCTCTCGATTCATCTTCATTTAAAACACTGACTGCCGAACTATTCGTTCCGTCCGCCGCAATCTGCACTGCCCGCACTATGCTCGATTCATCTGATTTAATACAGAAAGTTATCGGCTCGGTTGTCACTTCTATGGCGCCACTATTCAAGGCCATCATGAAATTATTATTGCCCATATTGTTACAGGATTCTTCATCTGTAATCCCAAAGCTACCATCAACCATCGCCGTATGAATTGCTCCCGAGCGTGGGGAACGAGCGATAACAATCGTTCCAGTGTATCCATCCATCGGGTCTGCATTGTTCATCGCTTGTGCCTCCCAATACAGATTTTTTTTCGACAATGTTTCGCAGGCCAACCCTGCACCCTGTCCTCTTAAACCCTGTATGAACCCAGTATCGCTAGCTTTTTCGTCCAAATCCGTATCGCCGATTAAGGTCGCAGTCCAAAATTCATTGGGCGTTTCTTTGTTGAATAATAGTACTTTGCCGTATATGGCCGTATCGGAAGCGCCACTTTCTTCATTTCTTGAGCGTGGGTTAAGCACCTCGTTATAAATCTTTCGCAAATCTTCTGCGAAAGATGTTACCGCGTCATTGTAGCGTTGTGCCTTGATTGAGGAATAAGTATTTCCAAGTACACCGACCAGCATCAGCCCAGCAATCGCCAGTACCAGCATAACTTCAATAATCGTGAACCCTTTTTTTGTCTTTTCGGTTTCTTTTTGCATAGTCTAATACCTCGGCGCTAGTTCTCGACTATAGACTGCCTTATAATCATAACCGCTGTTGTCGTCTGGTTGCAAAGATTGATTATATGCCCAGATGTATGCGTCTGGTCGCATATTGAAGATCTCTGCTGGTTCATACCTAGAGTTCCCGTTTTCTGCTCCAAAAGTTCGATGCAATGACACACTTCCTGCACTGACTGGACCATTGAATTGTAGTCGTTTGCTACAGTCGCCACCTGCCTGCGTAGTCCCTGTGGCATATTCAGCGCAAGTATTAAGATTACCCTTCGCAATGAGCCAAGCATCAATCCTTTCAACATCTTTGTGAACTTTAATATTTCCATCAACAAAGATAACCATCTGTGGTAGATTCTTCCTATCGCTATGAACAATGCTCGATAAGCTACTTTCAATATTCCCCCAAATATCTAGATCTCCAGTATAGGAAAGGATTTGTGTTCCCGTAACAGACGTTGTACCAGGGCCAATACTACCACTACGCTCTTCTGCTTTGCTACGTAAATATTGTTCCATTCTTTGTTGATATGCACCATTAGTTTCAATTCCAGAACTCCCCAACCAAGAAGTGTTTGCAATCGTCAAATTAGAGAGTGATCCATTTGTACCCCATTGCACGTTTTGATGTTCTGGATTTTTCGCGCCCAGAGTCAAACCTGCTGCTGAAGAAAAATTAAAGATATTGCTTTTCTCTAGATTATCCCCACTTCCGCCACCAATCGCCATATATTCCGCCCAAGAACCATAGGCTGTCGTATTCCCGCCTTCCGATACCAATGTCCCCATATCTGTTTTAGTATAACGCGGCGACAATGCGGTATTAATTCCTCCTGCCGAAAATGCACTTCCATTCCAAACTGCAACTTGCGGTCGCTTCGCGATCACGCTGCATGCTGAGTCGAAAATGTACCAATAATCTCGATTACTATCATGAGTCCAAACATTTTCGTCGATTTTTTGCAGTGCAACAGTGTTAACAGCCGACCAATATTCTAGCCGATAACCCAAAGTTGTGCAGTATTTTGCTCCTATGGATGTCACTCCGCTCTGATAAATTTCTGGGACAACCACAAGCTGACTGCCACTACCGTCTTTTGTAGTACTATAATATGTGCTAGAAGTTGGTTTTGTTGCCGTATCCCAAGGATTAGACACAGAAGAGCGTTCGTCTATTGGCCTTACTGTTGCGCAACCTACCGTATTCGCCCCCAATTGACTACCGACAAAAGCACACAATCCGTTACCTTGATAGTTTTTGCTGCCGCTAACGTAACCATTATCAGTTTTTTGATAGTATGGATTAACCAAATAAGAAATAGTATCAAAGGCTGCCAAACGACGAGTATTGCTACCTGTTGCAACCGCATTCCAACTGAGGGTTGATTTTTCCCCAGCAAACATTCTCCCAGTTTTGCTTCCGCCAGACAATACTGGTTCTAAATTGTTACCATCTGGTGGTCCAGGATCCTTGGCTCGTGTAATTGTGGCACAAGCCTCAGAATCTTCCTTGTCTTCACGATCAACAGTATATTTGCTTCCATTCCACTCAAAAGTCATATTAGAATAATAGCCAGAAATCTTTCGACAAACCGTTTTCGTCTCTCCTGGGTTTAGATGAACAGTAATTTTCTTATTAGGCTCGCCGTTGCTATTCATATCAAGTTCTTTTTCCCAATCGGTCGTCCCATCTGCACTCCACTCGTCCTTTGAAGTATCAGCGCCTCCTCCAGAGATTTGATATTCAGCTTTGAACTTCGCACTTTCATTATCAGCAAAGCCTTCTTCATCAGTAACTTCGTAATATAAAGTGTGCCCAAAATAGACATCTACACTTTCGTCATTTGTACTCAAGGTTACGCCAACATAACCATCATCTTCAGATATTTCGTATATATCATAACCGTCTGTCGACAGCTTTATCTCCGACCAAGAATGCATCTCCCCCTCATGGTCTCGGTGGGGGTCTTCCTTATAACAAAACCAACTCACGCTTTTACCAGTAACATCGTCAGTCTTATCCGCAAAACCAGGATCTTTTTTTGCTTCTTGGAAATCTTTCATTGCGGTCTTCCAAGGTTTTGAACCAGGGAATCCGTGTCGGTTATACGTGTACCAACCACCAGCTTTTTTAAAAATATATGCCTGATATAGTCCAACTTGTTTTACAACCGTGCCGCCATCTTTGTATTGGAAAGGTGCTAAACGATAGTATCCGCCAACCGACGCACACCCCTTAACGTGGCCGCCCGAAATTGAACCGCTGTTAGAACCTGGGATCTCTATATCATTCCATTTCTCATGCCAATCCTTCCAAGCTTGCGTTTCATTTCCGTTACTATCATATCTCGCTGGCGCGTCTGGTATTTTATAGTAGACCCAAGCTCCGCCATAGCATGAGTTGATACCGGATTTCGGAAAATATTTGCCATTTCTTTTGCCACACCGCACTACGCTCCCTGATACGCCACCATCATTACCGGCATTCCCGTCAAAAGCGAAAGTAGAAGACGCAAAAAATATTCCACATATGAAGATCATGGTCACATATATACACAAAAACCTAATTCTCGTTTTAAACATACGTTATTCTCCTCCTTGTTCACCAAACAAAAACTTCGCGTACTCATATGATAAATTAGCGGCCTTTTCTTCATAATACTCCGCCAAATCATACTCAGATAACTCATAATATGCCTGAGCCATCGTATCGTAGTAAGCATAACGAGACGCCAAATCCATTTCGTCTGGGTTACTAATTTCGCTACCAGTCTTAACGACGTCACTTTCGTCCCCATTGTCGAGATAATGTTGCATCAAAGCTAAACGCGCGACATTTGCTTCGTTCTTACCTTGCGCGGAATTGATTGCGCTCTGGTAGCTCTCAACGGCGGCAGAATCATCTTCTTCTTCACCAGCTTCATCAGATTCCACAGTAGTGATCTTTGATTGAGCTTTCTGCGTGATATCAGCTAGTAATTTCTGGTTTTCTTCAATAACTTTGGGGTCATTTCCATCAACGGGAGAATTATTCTTCACTAGTTGCACAATAAAGATTGCAATCACAACCACGAGCACCACCCCCAACCCCCCCAAAATCAACACTCTTCTGCGCGTCACCTTATTTTTGGCTTTCTTCTCAGCATCTTTGCGCTTATGCTCAGCGAAAACATCTTGTTTGCGTGCCGTCTTCGTGCCGATCTCAGACGAATTAAAAACTAGCTTCTCGTCTGACGAACTTTGGTTCGCCGCCGTATTCGTCCCCGCCGCCGACGTCTTTACGCCCCCCGCAGTAGCCCCGTCCGTAGCGGTTGGATTTGTTGGTTTTGGTGAATCTCCCGTCTCTGCCATATATATTATATATTACCATAAGCCTCATGTTTATTTCAAGATTTTTTATGTTCATAATGCCTAACCTTGCAGTATGAACATAAAAATAGTAACATAATTTACGTAACAGGTGGCAACAGTAGCTGTCACCACATTAGGCACTTTCACAAGGAGGAAATTATCATGAAATCAAAGAAAATTCGTAGCACGTATGTAGGATGGTTGTTAGTTTTTGGGCTGATGATGATTGGAATCCTGTTTTCGCAGCAGGATGTAGTCGCAAAATCCAAGCCAAAGGTCAAAACCATCACTATCACGAAGATCAACCAAAAGACCGCGAAGCAGGTCCACAAACAGCTTATGCGTGGAAAAAAGTTTAAGCTCCGCGTCAAAGGCAATGCAAAAAGCTTTCATAAGAAGGCCGAGAAACTCATGGATAAGGTAGCATTATGCACCGAGTATAGGTGCGATTTCTACCCGATTATCTTAAGTGGTGCATCAACAAGCATAGCAGAGGGGTACACATACACAAAGAAAGGGTATACTTATTACACAATACTACCACGAGATTGCAAGGAATATATCTACGGAATCAAGTTCGCCAAGAGGCGACACAAGCTATTTGTTGACTATATCGATAAGACGATTCCTGTGCTAGAAAACGCCCGCAGTCTGGTCACTGATAATAATCAGAAAGCACAAGTCCAGCTTACGAACAGAATCTATCCAAAGGGAACTGTCTCGGAAGAAACCATCCCAAAAGAGAATATACCAACAGAGATCGATCGGCTTATCGCGTCCACGCGGGAGCTGAGCAAATATCTGCATAAGACAAAATTCTATAAGTTATCTGAGGCAATGAAGGCACGAATCATGTTGCCCGTCAGCTCGAATATCTGGTGCAAGCCTGCCATGCGCTATACACTTGATAGCAGCTATATAACGTTTGAAGCACTATATAAAAACAAGGCGTATGGGGAGTGTGCTCATTTTGCTTCAGCGACGTGTAAAATCTGCGCCGTATTTAATGTCGGCAGTTGTGATTATTTTCATAAAGTATCTGAGGACCATGCTGTAGCACGGACGAAGGTCAAAACCTTGAGTGGGAAGATGAGATATAGCGTGATATCGAATGGTGGTTTGGCAG
>CARTQV010000004.1 GCA_949070545.1 uncultured Candidatus Saccharibacteria bacterium
CGTAATCGTGCCTTCTCCCTCCGCTGCCTAGCTAGTTAGTGTCTATAGTAGGAGGGGAAGCGGTGCTATAATATAACCATGGATTTATCATCCCCAATCGAGGAGGTCAAGGGCGTCGGTCCGAAAACGGCTGCTTTATTGCGACGTGTGAATCTCTGTACGGTCGGTGACCTAATTTATTGCCTTCCGCGCATCTACGAAAACTACCAGACTACGACCAACATCGAAGACTTGCACCCCGGAAAAGTTATCATTCGTGGCAAAATTAGCGATCTCCACGTCGTTCGCACCAGTCGCAAACGCCTCACAATCACCCAAGGCGTCATTCGCGATAACACTGGCGCCGTTCGTACAGTTTGGTTCAATCAACCTTATCGCGCAAAACAATTCGATGAGAAGCGCGAATATTATTTTACGGGAAAATACGAGCTAAAAAATGGTCGTTATCAGCTCACCTCGCCGTCCGCGACGTTGGTTCAGGATGTCGAATCGACAGCGAGCTCCGGATTCCAACCGATTTATTCCGCCAAAAGTGCAATTAAACCCCAGATGTTCCACAAACTGATCGACGGTCTGCGCCCGCAATTTGCAAAAATACCGGATTTATTACCACTTACAAAAGGGAAACCAGACTTTGTCAAACAGGGGTCACGTGCTGAAGCTCTATACAATTCGCATTTTCCTGAATCGCCAGCTGATGCCGAGTCTGCGCGAGAATATCTCGCCTATGAGGAGTTATTTGAGCTAATTCTCGCAGCGAAGTTGAACAAACAGGAAAATCAGCGTCTGAAGTCAATTCCTTTGCCGTTTCAAGCCGAATTCACGCAATGTTTAGTCAAATATCTACCTTTTCGTCTGACTGGCGCACAACGTCGCGCAACTTGGGAGATTTTGCAGGACCTTGAACGACCCTTGCCTATGAATCGGTTATTGCAAGGTGATGTTGGGTCAGGAAAAACCATTGTCGCTGCTCTCGCTGCCGCCCAGGCCACTTTACACAACTATCAAACCGCTCTGCTTGCGCCGACCGCTATTCTCGCGACGCAACATTTCGAAGATTTATCGCGCTTATTCCGGAATCTTGAACGAGCTCTCGGCCCGAATGCTCCGTGGCGATTGCCACGCATTGCGCTGCTTACAGGGGCAACGTCGAATAAGCGTCAGCTCAAAGCTGCTGTCAAAAATGGTGAAGTTGATTTCGTGATTGGCACCCACGCGCTTCTAACGGATGACACGAATTTTTATTCGCTCGCTCTTTGTATTATTGATGAACAACATCGTTTCGGGGTTGGCCAACGTCAGAAATTACTTCTGAAATCACCTGAAAACACTGCGCCTCATCTTCTTTCTATGACCGCGACCCCGATTCCGCGTTCACTCCAGCTGACGGTCTTCGGGGACCTTGATGTATCAATGCTGAACGAACTTCCACCTGGTCGCCAGCCTATCGTGACGAAGATTCTGTCCGAAATTTCCCAGCGCGAAGAACTTTATCCAAAAATGCGCGAACTTTTGAAAAAAAATCAGCAAATTTATTGGATCTGCCAAGTAATTGAAGAAAAAAACGCTAGCACTGCTACTCCCGTGAAGATTCAAGCGAAAAAACTACAGGAAATCTTTCCGAAAGTGAAAATTGGTATTCTTCACGGCAAGATGAAACCCGAAGAAAAAGACAAAATCATGAATGATTTTGTCGAGAACAAGATTCAGCTGTTAGTTTCGACAACTGTAGTTGAAGTCGGTGTTAACGTCCCGAACGCAAATATGATTATTATCCAAGATTCTGAAAACTATGGCCTAGCTCAACTTCATCAGCTGCGCGGGCGTGTTGGGCGCGGTGATCAGCCGGCGAGCTGCTTCCTGCTTACAACTGGCGAGGGGAAACCTTCAAAACGTCTCCGTGAAATGGAAAAATCAACCGATGGTTTCCACCTTGCCGAAGTCGATTTGAAGATTCGGGGCCCTGGTGAGATTTATGGCTCTATGCAACATGGTGAGTTGAATCTTCAAATTGCCAGTCTGAATGACACCGCGCTGATTAGCCAAGCTGGGTTACACGCCGCACAGTTTATCAAAGACGCTGAGAAATTGGCTGCTTACCCTGAGCTTGCACGCCGAATCAAGAGATATCAACAAATAACCACTTTAAATTAAAAGTAGATTGTGATATAATATATAAAAGATAATTATGTATTCTACAACCGCTTTAGCAAAAAACCCAAAATTTACTGGTCGTATTATGGGGACGCATCAACAACTTGACCAAAGTGCGCGTAAAGTTTTGACGCGTTACCTCCCAAAAGGTAAGTATTTCCCGACTGCGAAGGACATCCTACATTTTGAAGGTGCGCGTGGGCCAGATGGATTGAAACGTAAGAGTCCAGATGATGATGACCCGTCGCATATGTTTGACGACGAGCATAAGGAGGATTTGAAACGCCAGATCTTCGATCATCATTATAATCTCGTGCAGGCTCTGAAGAAAAAGAATCAAGTGCGGGCGGCTTTTGAGGCTGCTTGGCTTGCACACAAGGTTACCGATGCATTGACCCCTGCTCATCATTTTCCGCTCTCTGAGGCGAAAGATGAGTTGATGTCGAACAAGGAGTTCGTGAAGATTTTTGGCGAACCGATCAAGGGGATTATGCACGGTAATAGTTTTGCGGAGACGGCGCGCAATAATTGGCTTTATTGGGGCGCGGGCGGCCATATGTCGAAACACATCGCTTATGAATATGGCGTGACAATTATTGCTGCAGCTTTGCCGCGCAAATCTCTCATTCCAGAGATGGACCGCTTAGAGTTTTCGAACGTGGGTCCAAAAAAGGTCCTAGAAGATGCTTTGTCAAGCATAGACATTCCGAGTATGTATGCACGTTTCCGCAATGAAGGTTGGACAACTGAACTCGCACTCGAAACGAAGAATGTGTTGCTCCCAGAAATCGTGCGCGCGATTGTTTTGATGTGGTATTCGGCTGCTGTGGAAGCTTATGGGCTGGAACGTAAAGAGACGAGAAAGAAAGTTCATGAAAGCAAGTAGTTTACGAGTGTTGTCTGGACAATTCAGAGGTACAAAATTAGCCTCGCCCGATTGTCCCAGCACGCATCCGATGGGTGCGCGCGAAAAGTTGGCACTTTTCAACATGCTGCAACCATATCTAGATGGGGCGAAAGTTTTGGATGTTTATGCCGGATCAGGTGCGTTGGGAATCGAGGCCCTTAGTCGTGGCGTGAAGGAAGTTGTTTTTGTTGAGCAGGTTCCAAAAGTAGTGAAAATAATTCAAAAAAATCTCGACCAACTTGGGCTTTCGGCAAGGGTGTTTGCCGAGACGTCTGGGCGTTTCGCTGGGCGATCAGAATATCGCGATTTTTTTGGTCTTATCATCGCCGACCCGCCGTATGACAAGATTGATTTTTCGGAAATTTCGAGCTTAGTCAAGCTGTTGTCTCCGGGTGGGATTTTGGCATTATCTTATCCGGCGCACTTCAATACGCCAGAGCTACCCGAGCTAGAGCTTCTATCCGACCGACAATACGCCGGCGCCAGGATTGCTGTATACCGCAAAGTCTCCCCCTCCTTATACTATAGACACTAACTAGCTAGGCAGCGGAGGGAGTAGCCGTTGTAACGATCAAAGTAAATGAAAGATGAGAGGACGTTTGCATCACCATTAAGAAACAGGATATAACTATTGTAACTGTCGGCAGTTTTTGATAGATAGAGACCATACTGGCCAGAGGCGCTCAAGGGTGTAGAGGAGTTGACCAGAATATCCCCGCTGCGCACAAAGTAGCTAGTTAGTGCCTATAGTAGGAGGCAGTGGACAAAAAACCGCTTGCACTTTATACTCATTATTATGACGAACTTCTATAATCAGACTGTGAAAGATACGCTTACACAATTTTCGACTGATGCAAAAATCGGCTTGACAACAGCTGAAGTAACAAAGCGCCAAACTAAATATGGCAAAAACGTTCTTCAGGTAAGCGAAACGCCACTTTGGCGTAAACTGCTTGAACCGTTTGTCGATGTTTTTATGGTAATCTTAGTTGTTGCATTGGTGCTTTCTGCTATTCAGCAGGATTGGATCGAAACCATCACAATTGCCGTGATTATTGCTGCGGACGCTATCGTCTACTATATTCAACGTTTCTCGACTGAGCGCATTTTGAAATCCCTCAAAAACAGCACCGAACAAACTGTTGCAGTTTTACGTAATGGTGAAGAGACGACGGTCGAAGCAGTCGAGCTGGTCCCTGGGGATATTGTGATTTTGCGCGAAGGCGATCGTATTCCTGCAGACGGTCGGATCATTAATGAATCTGGGTTGTTGGCTGACGAAGCAATGCTGACCGGTGAATCGGAATCGATTGCAAAAGACGCGAAAGCGATTTCGGGCATTAAAAAAGTCTATGAGCAACGTAACATGGTTTTTTCTGGTGCATTCGTGGTGACTGGAGCAGGGCGGTTCGTCGTTACGGCGACAGGGAATGACACCGAATATGGTCGTATTGCTTCACTCGCTTCTTCCGTCGAACAAACCAGTCCAATTTCCGAAAAAATCAACAAACTAGTGATAAAAATTGCCGTCGTTGTCGTTATTTTAGCTATTATTGCACTTGTTGTACAGTTGGTTGATGGGATTGACTTGCTTGACGCTTTGAAGTTCACACTTGCGATGATTGTTTCTGCTGTTCCAGAAGGATTACCAATTGCGATCTCGATTATTTTGGCCCTCTGCGCGAAGCGTATGGCAAAAAAACAGGCTCTAATCAAAGAGCTAAAAGCAATCGAATCGCTCGGTATTGTTACGACGATCGCCAGTGATAAAACTGGTACTTTGACTGAAAACCGTCTCGAACTTCGTGAGGTTTGGACCCCTGTGAACAAAACTGAGTTCAAAAACCACCTTGCACGTGCTGCTTTGCTCGAATCATCATTAATCGATAGTGAGGGTCATGCTTCGGTCGCTGATCCGCTTGATGTCTGCATTTTGGAATATATACAAAACGAAAAATATAACCTCACAAAACTGGAGCCAGTGAAAGCTTATGCTTTCGATCAAAAATTAAAGCTGTCTGGGAACCTTTATCGTGGCGAGCAAGATAACTTAGTACTGTCTTTGAAAGGTGCGCCTGAGACGATTTTGAACAGCTCGGATCTTAGCATAGGGGAACGTGAGAAGATCGACAGTAAACTGGTTGAACTCGCTGGGAAGGGCTATAAAGTTGTTGCAATCGCCACGACGAACATCAAACGTGAAATCAATGAGCTAAATCGTTTGTCGAAGTCTGATACTTTTAAATTCGAAGGCTTCATTGCGATCGCTGACGCAATTCGCCCCGAGGCGGCGCCTGCAATTCGTCAGGCCAAGCGCATGGGCGTGATTACAAAAATGGTAACTGGCGATCATGCAGGGACGGCCTATGCGATCGGGAAAGAGCTCGGTCTCGCAAAGGATGTCTCGGAAGTTTTGGATTGCTCGAAACTTGGCAATATTAGCGATGATGACCTAGCCGACCTTGCGCACACCGTTACGGTTTTTGCGCGCGTGACGCCTGAAGACAAATTTCGCATTCTCGACGCCATTAAGAAAACCGAGATTTGTGCGATGACCGGTGATGGCGTAAATGATGTTCCAGCCTTGGTCGGGGCGCATGTTGGAATTGCCATGGGTGACAGCCCGTCGATTGTCCAGGACGCAGGAGACATCGTCCTGCTTGATAATAATTTCAAGAACATTACTGAAGCGATGAAGGAGAGCCGCACCGTGCTCGCCAACGTGCGTCGCATGCTCGGTTATCTGCTCGCGACAAATGCCGGTGAGGCGCTAACTATGATTGGTGCGCTGATTTTCTTCGGCGATCAGATGTTGACGCCAATCCAGATTCTTTGGATTAATCTCGTGACTGATTCGCTCATGGTAATCCCGATTGGGCTCGAACCGCCTGAACAAGAAATCCTGCGGCGAAAGCCCGAGCATAAAGACGCACCGATTTTACCCCGTAATTTGGTTATTCGCATGGCGATTATCGGAGTCACAATGTCAGGGATCACGCTACTAACTTACTTCGTTGCAAAAAGCGTTCTCGGATCGAGCGCGCAGGCGAATACTTTAGCTTTCGCGGCGCTCGTCGTTATGCAGTGGAGCAGTGCATTGTGCGCTCGTGGGACTTACGAATCAGCTTGGCAGCGGTTGAAAGTGCGCCACAGGACTTTTTATCTTGCGCTATTCGCAGCTTTTCTGTTGCAGGTTGCAGCGCTTTTCGGTCCGCTAGCAGTTTTCGTCGACACAGTGAACGTGCCAGTCATGGCGCTAGGTTTGACGGTTATAGTGGCATTTATCTTACCGTTAGCAATTATTGAGCTCTATAAAAAGCTACAGGATCGCAGTTAGCTGTTGTATTAAATACAACATTTTTTATGTTGACACACCATATATAGTGTCTTAAAATAGACATAGACACTAAATATAGGGTCAGACAATATCTAAAAAATAAAAAATGATGAACTAAGAAAGAGGAGGTATATTTTTTATGTTCAAAAAAATTGTCAAACGGGATGGGAAAGTTGCTAATTTTGACCCCGAAAAAATTACTGAAGCAATCGCAAAAGCCGGTCTTGTAACTGAAGAATTCAAGCATGATCGCGCAAAACAAATTTCTGAAAAAGTTTTGAAACGTGCCGAAGAAACCATCAAAAAACGCACCCCGAGCGTCGAACAAATCCAAGACATTGTCGAAGAAGTTTTGATGGAATCAAAGTTCAAGAAGAGTGCCAAGGAATACATTACTTATCGCCAGGAACGCAATCGCGTGCGTGAGGCAAAAAGCAATCTAATGAATATCTATAAAACTATTGCAATCGCCGACGCTTCGGAGGATTCCGATGTCAAGAGAGGAAATGCGAACGTCGATGGCAACAGCGCCATGGGCAAAATGCTCCAGTTTGGCGCTGAAGGCTCGAAGATCTTTGCGAAGACACTCCTCATGAAGCCTGAATATGCTAAGGCACACGACGACGGCGATATTCATGTCCACGATTTGGATTTTTATGCTACAGGAACTTTGACTTGTTGTCAGACTGACCCTTTGAAACTATTTGCTGACGGTGGTTTTGATACTGGACACGGTCATTTAAGAACGCCGAATTCTATTGGTAGTTACGGCGCGCTCGCTGCAATTATTTTGCAGGCCAATCAGAATGAACAGCATGGTGGCCAAAGTATCCCAAATTTCGATTACGCAATGGCACCAGGCGTGAACAAAAGTTTCCGCAAGGCTTTGAACCGCGCGATCGGACAATATAACCGGTTTGGCGGAGATAAAGAATTGGTCGTAAAGATTCCTGAAAACCTAGAATACGGTGACGAAAAAGCCCTGAAGAAGCTGAAACTACCAGATGGGATTGTTGAAAGTGCGAATGAGGATGTTGAGCGCCAAACATTCCAAGCTATGGAAGGGTTTATTCACAATCTAAATACCATGCATAGCCGTGCGGGTGCACAAGTGCCGTTTACCAGTATTAACTTCGGGACCGATACGAGTCCGGCGGGGCGGTTAGTTAGCAAGTGCTTGCTCGAAGCTACTGAGGACGGTTTGGGCCATGGCGAAACACCGATTTTTCCGATTTCAATTTTCAAGGTTAAGGAAGGCGTAAACTATAACCCTAAGGATCCGAATTATGATTTATTCAAGAAATCTATGGAGGTTAGCGCGAAACGCTTATTCCCGAACTTCGTTTTCATTGACGCTCCGTTCAACTTGAAGAATTACAAACCAGGTGATTATCGTACCGAAATTGCCACAATGGGTTGCCGCACACGCGTTTTTGGTAGTATCTTCCCAGAAAGTGACGGCATTGCAACTGGACGTGGAAACCTCAGTTTTACGACGATTAACTTGGTTAGAATTGGCATCAAGCATGGCGTTTGTCTGGGCGAGCGAAAAGAGGCCGATTGGTCAGGGTTTTATAAAGAACTTGATGAGAAAATGGACTTGGTCGCTGGAGAGTTGTTGGAGAGATATGAGTTCCAGGCGAATCAACACGTTCGTAATTTCCCATTCTTGATGGGTGAAGGCAACTGGATTGGTAGTGAAAAACTGAGTTGGAACGATACTCTGAGGGATGTGATCAAACATGGAACGCTCAGTATCGGCTTCATTGGCCTCGCGGAGTGTTTGGTTGCCATGACCGGCAAACACCATGGCGAAGACGATGAGTCGCGTGAACTCGGACTTGATATCATCAGTCACATGCGCGAGAAATGCGATGCTTTCAGCAAGAAATATAAGCTAAACTTCACTTTGCTTGCTACGCCAGCTGAAGGACTCGCTGGTAGATTCACGAAGATTGACCGCAAAGAATACGGTACGATCAAGGGTGTAACCGATCGCGATTATTATACGAATAGTTTTCATGTGCCAGTATATTATAATATCGGGGCATTTGAAAAAATTGAGATTGAGGCACCATACCATGAGCTCTGCAATGCTGGTCATATTACCTACATCGAGCTCGACGGCGATCCAAGCGATAACATTGAGGCTTTCGAAGCCGTAATCCGTAAGATGAAAGAAAGTGGTATCGGCTATGGTTCTGTGAACCACCCAGTCGATCGTGATCCGGTTTGTGGCTATTCTGGAATTATCGAAGGTGATCAATGTCCAGGATGTGGGCGTCTCGAAAGTGAAGGTGACGTGCCGTTTGAGAGATTAAGAAGGATTACGGGGTATTTGGTGGGAAGCCTAGAACGCTGGAATGATGGCAAGAAAGCTGAGGAACGCGATCGCGTGAAACACGGTGTCGCTTGCAACAAGGCTGGCGTGTATAGCGTGGAAGAAAAAGCCGAACGCGAAAAAGCGAAACGCGCCAAAAAGTCTATGACCGGGAAAAAGTAGGGGAGCGGAGTGAGATAGCTATGTCAGAGCCAGAATTTATGAATCGATTTTCTGCGGAACATCCGGAGGTTAAGGCCGAGGACAAGCGCCGTCTGTCCGTAACGACGGGCCAGGCGGACGCGGTTCCGAAAAAATCTGATTCGTTAAATGCTTGCTCTGCAGATTGTATCCGATTGTCTGGCCCGCTCGAGCACGATAACATTGTTAATGGCTATGGCTTACGTGCGGTGCTTTGGACGCAGGGTTGCGCCAGGCACTGCATGGGCTGTCAGAATCCTGAAACTTGGAGTTTTGATGGCGGAGTCGAAGTCGGAATTGATGAGGTGAAGGAGCGGTTGCGTGGGTTTAAGGGCCAGGCTGGGATTACTTTCTGTGGTGGAGAACCCTTTGAACAACCCAAACAGTGTTTGGAGATCAGCGAGTGGTGCCGGAAAGAACTGGGCTGGAATGTTTGGAGCTTTACAGGATATATCTACGAAGATATTAAAGCCGAAGGTGGTGCAAAGTGGGAATTCTTGAAAAGTCTCGACGCACTGATTGATGGGCCGTTCGTGCTGGCAGAGAGAGACTTGACATTGAAGTTCCGCGGGTCGAGGAACCAGAGACTGCTACATCTCGAACATGGAACTGGCAAGATTTTGAGGCAGGAGTGAGAATGAATAATTTATGTATGATTGCATGTATTAGTAAAGACGGAGGTTTAGGCAATCAGGGCAAATTGCTCTGGCACATTCCCGAAGACATGCAATTCTTCAAGAGAATAACTATGGACGGCATAGTTGTCATGGGAAGAAAAACTTTCGAAAGTATCGGTCGCGCTTTGCCTGGGCGAGAAAATGTTGTGCTGTCGCGAGGCGGAGTTGAAGCAGAAGGAGTGGGGTGTCTTCGGGATGAAGGAGAGTTGCGGAAGTGGCTCGGAAAGAGTGATAAGAAGCAGTTTATTATTGGCGGAGCGAGTTTATATAAAAAGTTTCTGCCCGAAGCAGAAGTAATTTATCTGACCGAGGTCGATGCAACTAAGCCAGCTGACGTTTTCTTTCCTAAGTTTAATCGGAATGAGTTCAGACCTGAAGAGTTGGAAAGTGGAGAATACCAAGGCACGAAATATCGGATGATGAAATATACTAGAAAAGGAAATTTATGAGTGATGGAGAAGCGGGTGGTATTGAAGAGAAAGATTTTCATGAATTGTCAGAATCGGTGATGATCGCGCGCATCGAAGATTGGATTAACCAACAATGATTTATCTTGATTATGCTGCGACTTCGCCACTCTTGCCGGTAGTAAAGGCAGAAATGGAACGAGTTTTGATGCTCGAACTCGGAAACGCTGCAGCTTTACACAGTTCAGGGCAGCATGCGAAAGAGATTATTGAGCGTGCACGGGAGGATGTCGCGAGATTGCTTAATGCGAGCCCCGAAGAGATTATCTTTACTAGTGGAGGCACGGAGGCGAACAATACCGTTATGGCAACTTTTGCAGGACAAAAGATTTTCGTGAGTAGCGTCGAACATCCCAGCGTCCTGAAAAGTGCAAAGGCGAGAGCCGGCGAGTTCAAAGAAATCGCTGTTGATAAAGTGGGTCGAGTGAACTTGAAGAGGCTGGAGGAAGAGTTGCATGAAAAACCAGATTTGGTCTCGATTATGTTCGCGAATAACGAGCTTGGAACGATTGAGCCAATCGAGGAGGCCGTAAAGTGTTGTAAAAAATACAACACTTCTGTGCACTGCGACGCAACTCAAGCTTTTGGAAAAGTGAAGATCGATGTAAAAAAGCTAGGCGTAGACTATCTGACGGTTTCTGCCCACAAAATCGGCGGACCGCAGGGAGTCGGCGCACTCTACGTGCGAAAAGGCGCGAAATTGAAGCCATTGCTGTATGGCGGACACCAAGAAAACAAGCGACGAGCCGGTACGAGTAACGTTCTCGCAATCGCGGGCTTCGGAAAAGCAGCAGAGTGGTGCTGGGATGAGTGGAGTTGCAAAAAATGGGGTGAAGTGGCAAAGCTGCGAGATTTGCTGAAGAGGCGGATTCTAGAAGAAGTACCTTATAGCAATTGTAATAGCCCAAGCGATGCTTGTTTGCCGAACATTCTCAACATGAGTTTCCGGGCCGCTGAAGGCGAAAGTATCCAGCTGTATTTGGATCTAGCGGGAATTGTCGTCGGTACTGGTAGTGCTTGCGCTGCGGGTGATTTGAACCCAAGTCATGTACTCATGGCGACAAGACACGATGCCGAAGTCGCACACAGTAGCATTAGGTTTTCACTCGGGCTAGATACGACTGAAGCGGATATCGAAAGCGTGATGGCAGTTTTGCCAGGAATTGTCGAAAAGTTACAGGGAATTAGCACAGTAGAGGTAAAGGAGGAAAATGAATAAAAAATCACAGCCCCAACCTTCTATTGTATCACAGACTAACGAAAAAGTCAATACCTGGGCATATTCTGAGATTGTGAAGGAACATTTTCTGAATCCGCGCAATTTTCTCATGGGCGACGAGGCGCAGTTTGCCTGCGATGCGACGGGAATTGTCGGCAATCCAATTTGCGGCGACCAGATGAAAATGTTTATTCGTGTAGAGGATGACAAGATTATAGATGTGAAATGGAAGACTTATGGTTGTGCGAGCGCGATCGCCTCGACCTCGGCGCTGTCTGAACTTGTGAAAGGTAAGACTCTAGAAGAAGCTTTGCGGGTTGGTCCCGAAGAGATTGCTGACTTTCTTGGTGGTTTGCCGAAACACAAATTCCATTGTTCAGTTTTAGGACATGAAGCTTTGAGCGCCGCAATCGCAGAATATCATGCGAAGAAGTCCTAAGTTTATTGTTTTTTATGCCGAAAAAGTGTAGAATAAGAATATGCAGATTGAGGAACGCGCCCCTGCGACGCTATATCGCTTGATTATTGCCGGCCTGGCTGGCTATGGTGTTTGGCTTGAATACAGTCAATTCGGATTCGACATGTTGCGGCTATTTTCGGGGTGGTTCTTAATTTTTGCTTGCTTGTATTATATTGTGAGCGCGGGGGTTAGCCTGTTTCGTCGTTCGGCATCTAGCCGCGTTTTTTGCCCCATGCTCCAAGGTGCCCTCGTGGTGGTTGGTATGATTCTACTTGCGGGAGTGACAATTTTTTATGCCGTCGATATGGTGAATCCAGGCGTTAGCGGGTTGGCGGCGAGCTTAGTTTATTATATCTTGCCAGTATTGATTTTGCTCGACTGGATTATCTTCAGCGAAAAGGGGTATTGGCGCGCGATTGAGCCACTCTATTGGTTGTCGCTGCCAACGATTTTTGTGTGCGGGATTTTGGTGACAGGAGCGGCGATGTCGAGTTCTGCAGTTTTGCGTTATCCGTATGAATTTCTGAATTGGCCCGAAATTGGCATCGAAAATATGTTGTGGCAGCTCGCTGTGGTTGCGACGTTCGTGCTAATTTTTGGCTATCTATGTTGGTTGATTGACTTCGCGATGAGCGGAAAGCTCGCGCAGGCGGTCGTCCTTCCGCATATTAAGACCGTCATAATCGAAGACGGAGAAGTAGTTGAAGAAGATGTAAAAGGCGCGAAGAAGCCGAAGGTGGAGAAGGTGGAAAAAGTGAGCGAGGATAAGGACGAGCCAGCAGAACCAGTCAAGGTGATTGAGCCAAAAATCAAGATTAACATTGAAAACACGAGAGATCGGAAGTCCGCGCGTAACGTGCATAAGACAAGCGATGTAACGGAAGTGAAGCCGGAAAAGTCGAAAGAGCCTAATGAAAAAGTGGAGAAAAAGCCAGGGAAGCCCAAACAGAAAGAAATCAAAATTGTCGTCAAGGAAGACGCGAAGAAACCAAAAGCTATGATCACAAAAGCAGAAGTACGAACAGTCGAGAAAAATATAGCGAAAAACACAAAAGGGAACGAGAAAAAGAGCAAGGAGAACTCAGGACCGAAAAAATCGGATTCAGACAAACCGGACAAGAAAAAGCCATAATTGTCAGATTATTGTCACTTTGGTTTGGTAGATTATAAGTATATCTACTAGCATTAACCAAGGAGTACCATGAAGATTCTAGAAGTCAAAGATCTTTGCAAAACATATGGCAAAGGAGAGAACCAAGTCAAAGCCGTCGACCATGTCAGTTTTTCGGTCGATGAGGGAGAATTCGTTGCAATTGTTGGTGCAAGCGGCTCCGGCAAGTCAACACTCCTGCATCTGCTTGGCGGGGTTGATCGTCCTACTTCGGGCGAAGTAATCGTCGATGATAAAGAAATCTACCAGCTTTCGAACGACGCTCTAGCGATTTTTCGCCGTCGCCAAATCGGCATTATTTATCAGTTCTATAACCTCATTCCGATTCTCAATGTACGTGAGAATATTACTTTGCCTTGTGATCTCGACGGGAAATTCGTTGCCAAAAATCGTCTTCGCGAACTTTTGAAAACTTTGGGGCTCGAGGAGCGTGTCAACCACCTCCCGAACCAGCTCTCGGGTGGGCAACAACAACGCGTCTCAATCGGGCGCGCTTTGATCAATGATCCAGCTTTGATTCTGGCGGATGAGCCGACTGGTAACCTCGATTCTAAAGCTGGAGACGAAATTGTCGCGCTTCTAAAACTTTCAAACAGAAAATATCACCAAACCATCGTCATCATCACTCATGATCTCGAAATTGCGCGTCAAGCTGATCGTGTTTTGACTTTTGAAGACGGCAAAATTATCAAAGACGAGAGGATGTAATATGTCGGTTCTCCAGAAGCTCACTCTCCAAAATCTCCGTGCGAATAAACGTCGCACGCTAGTCACCGTTCTCGGCGTCATGCTCTCAACTGCTCTGATTCTGTCCGTTGTTGGTCTCGTGACCAGCTTCCAAAAGATGATGTTAAATGTTGCGATTTCTGAAACTGGAAATTATCAAGAAGTCTATCAAGAGGTTCCGACCGAAGCCCTCGAGTATATCGAGCAGAACCAACATGTTACAGAATATTTTTATTCTGAACCCATCACTCCCGAAAAAGTTGATGAAAAAGTTGATGAAAAAGTTGATGAAAAAGTTGATGAAAAAGTTTTTGCAACTTATCTGTCGAATCCGCACGCTCCGTATGGTATCGAAGTTTACGAACGCCTTGACACTCTGCCTGAAAAACCACGCGGACACTATAATATATATGTCAATTACGACAACCCGCGCGACTATGAGAAGTTCCATGAACAAATTACTACAACGCTTCGTGATACTACTGGAAAAGACATCAATGTGCGTACGAACGGAAACCTTCTGCGTGCCTATGGTGTGATTAGTGACGTCGCGCTCGAATCGTTATACACCGTAGCAATTATCATTATCGCGATTATTGTTACGACCAGTATTTTTGTGATTCGTAATAGTTTTAGTATTTCTACAACTGAGCGCACTCGCCAGTTTGGTATGTTGTCGAGCATTGGTGCAACTCCGCGCCAGATTCGCCATAGCGTCTTGTTCGAGGGTGTCATGATCGCCGCGCTCGGTATTCCGCTTGGGATCATCCTTGGCGTTGTCACAGTTGCAATTTTGGTTATTATCGTGAATGCCTTATTGCAAGAACTTATTGTTGCTCAAATCGAATTTTCATTACCGATTTGGATTTTCCCGCTAGTTTTGCTACTGAGCTTTGTATCAATCATGCTTTCTTGTTTGCTCCCAGCGATTCGTGCCGGCCGGTTGTCGCCTGTCGAGGCAATTCGGGGCAGCCAAGACACAAAGATTAATCCAAAGAAACTGCGCACTCCGCGCTGGATTACGAAGTCATTCGGTATCGGTGGAGTGATTGCACACAAAAACCTGAAACGCAGCCGCAAAAAATATCGTACCACTGTGATTTCTATCGTTCTCTCAGTTGCGACGTTTGTCGGGTTATCAAGCTTCTTGACCTACGGCAAAAAGGCAATTAGTCTCGAGTACCACGAAAGTCGTGCTGAGATTGTGCTCTACGGTGGCGACACCAAGTTCTATGACGATTTGGTGCAAAAGTTCCAGCTCAAAGATTATGCTTATTATAAGATGTTGCCAGCCACTTCCGAGATTAGCGTTTATCTCATGAACCATGCTTCCTTCGAGGCTTATGCCAAATCACTCGGTGTCGAATCCGACGATTATCGTAACGTGAGTATTATGTATAACCAAAGTCTTACAAGTACTGATGATGGATATAAAGTTACCGAAATTGGCTCCGAGACAGTTGATTTCCCCATTACGGTCACCACCACTTCACGCCCGCTCGGGTTCGAAGCTAGCATGCAGCCAATCGTTTATCTCCCGGATGATTATGCTAATTTGGACCAAATCCCACTGGCGACGTCCGATACTGCGCAATACGAGTTCGTCGGCGCTGCGATCGAGGATTTCGAACAACTTGACGCCTATCTAACGGATTTTTCCGAAACCCAGACCGACTTCGAATACTTCACCTACCAAAACGTGAAAGAAAGTTATCGACAAATGAGTCGTTTAATTCTTCTGATGGAGATTTTCCTTTATGGATTTATCGCGGTTGTGACTTTGATTGGCGTAACCAACATTTTCAACACTATCACAACCAACGTAGCTCTCCGTGCTCGCGAATTCGCCATGCTGAAATCCGTCGGCATGACCAGTCGTGAATTCAACCACATGGTTCGTCTAGAAAGTCTCTTTTATAGCAGCAAAGCTTTATTGATTGGTTTGCCACTCGGGCTGCTACTTTCCTTCGCTTTCTACCGAGCTGTCGCGAGCTCTGTTGACTTCGGGTTCATTTTTCCTTGGCTCGCGATTTTGATTTCCGTCGCCGCTGTCGCAATTCTCATCAGTATTATCATGCACTATTCCGTACATGAAGTCGAGAAACAAAATATCATCGAAACAATCCGTTCCGAAAACGTTTAGTTCAACTATAATAGACTCATGACGACGCGAATTTTATTAGTCGAAGACGATCAACTAACTGCGAAAGGTCTGGAATATTTGCTCGAACGTGCTGGCTATGCGGTTACGACAGCTCCCGATCTCGCCAGCGCTTGCATTATTATCGCAGACAGCCACTATGATGTTGCCTTGTTGGATATATCTTTACCTGATGGAGAGAGCTTTGATTTTGCAAACCGGTTGAAAGCGACTTTTCCTGAAACCATCTTGATTTTTTTGACGGCGAAAGATGGCGAAGACGATATCGTGCGTGGGCTGAAACTGGGCGCTGATGATTATATCGTGAAGCCTTTTCGCAGTCGTGAGCTATTACTTCGCATTCGCAACCATCTCGAGCGTCAACATCCTGCTCCCTCGACCTTGAGTTGTGGGATTGTCACGTTACGTCCAGAGAGCAACGAAGTCGAAGTGGCAGGAAGGGGCATTATGCTCACCGCACTCGAAACAAAACTTCTGTCTTGTCTGCTCGAGAATGCCGGACATGCCGTCTCGCGAGCGCGGTTACTAGACGAAATCTATGCCGCAACGGACAAAATCGTGACGGACAACGCTCTGACGGTCTACTTGAAGCGCCTGCGTCAAAAACTAAGCGTCCCAGGCCTCATTGAAACTTTGAAAAACACTGGCTATCGGCTGAACGAAATCTCAGAACTCACGGAGACCGAGGTGTGAAGCGTCGTTTGAGATATTTCCTAGTTCCGTGCTTGATGCTAGTTATCTTAGGCTTAGGCTTTTGGCTATTCTTATGTCATCAGTTTGCCAATTCTTATCGCACGGCAACCAATAGTGAAACCGCCGCCTTGATTGGCAACATACTGGAGGCGGCACCTGAATTCGACCGTGAGGAACTGATCCAGATTCTGCGCGATAATTCTTTTTCTGATACTGAAGCAGTTGAGCTCGGCGATGCGGTTTTGGAGCAATATGGCTATTTTCCGACCGACTATGCCAGCCCGCATGCTGAGAACGTCGCTGTTCGGATTTGTCTGGCTGGCGGGATTATCATTGCAGTACTCACAGCTGTCCTAATGGTCTATTTTATCCTGCTTGACTATCGCCGTGAACATCGTATTAGAAAGCTTATCTCTTACCTGCAAGATCTCAATCAACATATTTATGATCTGCGCCTTAACGAAAACAGTGAAGATGAACTTTCCTTACTGACGAACGAACTCTATAAAATCACCGTTTCTCTGAAAGAGGCCGCCGAACTCAACCAGAAACATCGTCAGAATCTCGAAACTGCCCTCACCGATATTTCTCATCAACTGCGCACTCCGCTCACGTCTCTCAAAATCATGGTGGATAATATTTATGATGATCCTGACATGTCGCCAGCAGTACGGCAGGATTTCCTTCGTTCAATCAATCATCAAATCGATTCAATGTCGGAGCTCGTCACAACCTTGCTCCATCTCGCACAATTTGACAACGGTTCAATTAAGTTATGTCCGCAACCAGTCTCAGTGCGAGCCTTTCTCGCTCCGGTTTTGGAAAGTTTGGCCGTTCTCGCCGACTTATCTGACATTAATCTCGAGCTGTCTGGCGCCCTCGATACTGAGCTCAACCTCGACGTTCGCTGGCAACGTGAGGCTTTGACAAATATTATTAAAAATTGTATCGAACATACCCCCAATGGTGGAAAAGTCAGGATTGCGGTTGACGCTTGTCCGCTCTTCGTACGCATTGATATTAGCGACGAGGGTGAGGGGATCAAGAAATCTGATTTGAAACGCATTTTCCAGCGTTTCTATCGGGTGCCCGGCTCGCAAGATAGCGGCGTCGGCATCGGTTTAGCGTTCGCAAAAACAGTAGTCGAAGCCGCGAATGGTCAGATTACCGTGCGCTCGACGCCCAAAAAGGGCACAAAATTCAGCGTAACGTATTTCAGTTAGACACCTTTTTGCTAAAAACGCTAAAAAAGCCTTAGAACTATTGACTTTTTTTGATAAACTGTGCTACAATAGAAAGAGTAGCACAGTTTTGGCGTTCATATTGAGAAAGGGGTGATAAAATGAACGAAAACTGGAAGTTATCGAAGCTAAGTACACCCGAGCGAATCTTAGACAAAATTACATCTGAGATTCCTCAACCTGTCGGCATTATCATCATCGGACCAGACTGTCGACAGAGAGACGAAACAGTGGATTATTTGTTGGAAAAACAGCGACAAGCTGTTCGCAGCAACATGCCCTTCCAACATGAGGAAGAACATTATCGTTTCGGGCGACAAGGCAGTATCATTTCTCTCATGAAAAGCTCCGAGGCGAGTTATGTCATTTATCGTCGTGAATTATTCGAGCGTCTGCGCGATGCTGGTATGAAATGTATCGTCGCGGTCTGTATTGATTCTGACGAGGAATTGGAGGAGGCCGAGGAAGAGGCGGCGCGTAAATTATTAAGAGTTTACCCTCCATCGCCCGACGAGGTGGACTACCTCGTCACGGTACCAAGTTAATCGACAGAATATTGGCCAATATTCTGTCCCCTAGGGGACACTGTTTAATTGTTTACCTCCTGCAAAATTTTGCAGGAGGATTTTTATACTCTCCCCCTCCTCCTACTATAGACACTAACTAGCTAGGCAGCGGAGGGAACTGCCGTAGTAACGGTTGAGGCTGTTGGACGGAAGTACACCACCATTGCCGAAGTAGAGGTAGTAAGCGTAGTATCCGTTAGAGTTAGGAGTAGATGACCAATAGTAGTTACCCTGCCCGGAGTAGCCAAGAGGCTTAGCCCCGTCGGAGTTGGCCCTCCCGCTGCGCACAAAAAACACCCCAGCTCCTTCAGGAGCTGGGGTTAGCAATAAACTTTATTGCTAACTATGGTTTAGATGTTACAGTTCACGACTCAGGCTCTGTCGAAGCTTTCACTTTCATTATTGCCTCAACGAGGTCGTAGCGAAACCGCTTACGCAACCCTTCGATCAGCTCTTCCTGTTCCAGCAGCTTCTTATTGATCGGATCACCAATCGTTATCAAACGGTCGATCAGCTCAACAATGCGGTAGTCATCTTCGCAAATCCGCTCCAAACTACCGTCGGGGCGTCTTGCCGAAACGTATTTCACTTCGTCGTACTGCACCTGCTGATCACGTGGTAGAGCCTGATACTGTTCGCGCAGAATCTCTGTGCCAGTTTCTCTGTGATGGAATAACGTCCTCGGCCAAGCACGGTGCTTTTCCGGTTTGACTAATTCACCGTCAAGATCAATTTCATTTCCGGTGCAATCTACTCGTTCGCAATCCATCAACATTGACATAACATCATATTTGTTGATGTCATAGCGATAATGCGGCGACAGACACGCTTCACCAGTGATAAGCTGTGCAACCACCATCGGAACAGGAGACTCCGAGTGATACAAGCCCCCGACGTATTGCTCTCCAAGCGCCTCGGGCTTTTCCTTATAAAACGTACTTATCATCAGTTCCGCTCGGCTCATCTCGTTGAAATATTCCGCCTGTTGCTCGAGCACCTTACCTGCGACCCACGTCTGTGTTTCTTTGTCGTTCGGATTATCTTCCACCGGACAACGTTGATTATAGACCGCCATCGCCGCCAGAAAACCATCCGTAAAAGTCGCCAGTTCCTTGCTGCTCGCTTCCTTGAAAAAACTTGTGAAAATTCTCTGCATATTGCATTCCCCCTTGGTTTATTATATTTTCATCCGACGTCAAATTGACCGCAGATGATTCATATAATAAACCTCAGAGGACATCTAAACTCATAAACAACCTAGGCTCAACTAGCCTATACTCTCATTGTAGCACAGATTATCTAAAAAGTCAATAGTTATACTATATTTTTCTAAATAACAATGTTTATGCTTGATTAAAAGTCTGTTCTTTGCTATCATGGATAAGGCTATTCGCGGGGTAAGGTCGAAAACGGCTGATTTTACTCAGACGATTCCCTAGAATAGCAGTAATTAAACAGGAGTATGAATGCGTATCAAGCAAAAACATGGTCAAACTCGCCGTGAACCGCTGTTTCCACCGGCTCCTTGGCAAGAGTTTATTGAGATCAAGCCGAAACTTTAGTTTCATACGCACGTCCCGTTGGTTTCCGGCGGGACTTTTTTGTTGCGCGTGGTTGGCAGGGTGCAAACTTCGTGTTAGAATGAAGAAAAAGGAGGTTCATGGGTAAGACGATAGACGTAGATACGCGCACTTTTGTCCGTTTTTGGTTGGTGATTCTAGGCTTTATCCTGTCGGCTGTTTTGATTTGGAAAGCGCTCGACGCCTTGATTATTATCGGAATCGCATTGTTTCTCGCGATCGCAATTCGCCCGCTTGCCCAGAAAATTAACCGTCTCACCGCGAAGGACCACGGGAAGTCTTCTACGGTGTTGGCCTATGTTCTTTTGGTGAGTGTTTTTGCCTTAATTGTGTCTCTAGTTGGGCCAGTCGTGATCGATCAGACCACCCAATTTATGCAACAGCTTCCTTCGACCTTTGAGCATACGCTCGGTGGTTGGGAAGGTATTAATAGTTTTGGGCGCACAGTCGGAGTTGAGAATCTCCAAGAGGAAGCGATGGCGGCGGTGCAATCCTTCTCGAGCAATGTTGTTGGCAACCTTGGTAATGTCCTCGTCGTCAGCGTTGGCACCATGGCGCAAATTGTCACGAATGTAATCTTGACTATCGTCTTGACGCTATTTTTCTCGCTTGAAGGGCCGTCGATTCTCGAATCTTGTTGGCGTGCGCTCGAGGGGAAGAAAAAGGACAAATCTGTGCGTGCCGTGAAACGTCTGCTCGGGCGCATGGTTGACGTGATTTCAACTTATGTTTCACGCCAAGTGATGGTCGCGTTTCTTGACGGCTGCGTCGTCACAGTTGCGATTTTGCTGCTGTCGCTTCTTTTCGGTATTTCAGGGAACTTGGCTTTGCCGATGGGTTTGCTTGCGATGGTTTTTTACCTCATCCCGATGTTTGGTCCAATTTTGAGCTGCGGCCTGATTACACTCGTTTTGCTCTTTAGCTCGCCAGTTGCCGCATTGATTTTTCTCGTGTTCTATATTGTGTACGCTCAAATTGAGAACAATATTATCGCACCGAAGATTCAGGGTGGTGCCTTGAACCTTCCTGCAACAATCATCCTCGTGGCGATTATTATCGGGATGAATCTGTTCGGCTTACTCGGGGCAATTATTGCAATCCCAATCGCTGGGTGTATCCGGGTGTTGATTGAGGAACTTCCTAACCTACGTTCAGCAAAGGGAATTTTTGATTAAAACTTGCACAGTCTAGCCACAAAGACGGTTTTGTGCTAAAATAGCCACAGGCGATGGGTCGTCGCCAAGTGGTAAGGCACTGGGTTTTGGTCCCAGCATTCGCAGGTTCGAATCCTGCCGACCCAGCCAAGTTTGCACGTCACGTTTGATACAAAACCACGTTAGGAAATACCCCGCATTTATAGGGGTATTTCCTATTCTATGGGCTTAAGATAAGTAAAAATGAGCCTATAAATTGAGCCAAAATAAAATCAAAACAGCCTATAGTAAGAGGGTTGATTTTACACGATGCACCATTTTGCACCATTAAGGTTATGGTGCTATTCCTTTATTTTATTCTTGATACAATATCACTACCTTTCCCCTCCTCCTACTATAGACACTAACTAGCTAGGCAGCGGAGGGAGCGACCGTAATAGCGGCTGATGTCGCCGGACGGAGTCATAATACTATCATAGAAGCCGAGGAGGTAAGCGTAGTCGTCGTAGGAGGAGGCAGCTGATGACCAATATTCGCCATCCTGTCCCGCACCGAGGAGGGGGCTAGGATCGTCATACAGGAGACTCCCGCTGCGCACAAAACTCTCATATAAGTTCCATTTCCAGATATGCTTCATCCAAATCATCTTGGGTTATTCCGAGATAACGCTTTGTGATTTCATAACTACTATGATTATAAATATCCATAATCACAACCAGTGATACTTTACCACTTTTAACGGCATGATACCCCCACGTCTTGCGTAAAGAATGACAGGCGATTTGTAGAAAAATAATTTTCCGTAAAAAAGCGTAAAAATATCAGTTGAGTATGTGCTATATAGGTTATCCCTTTTATGTTTTTGACAACAATATGCTAATACTTGACATTTTTAGCCACCTGTGCTACAATGGTTAGAATAAACTAACTTGTTTATGCACATTAACACTGCTATTAGTATATTCGTTGCATTTATATACCCCTGATCATTGTGCAAATCGCTCGCTTTTTAAGAGGGCAGGCGATAGCACAATGATCCAATAAAATATTATTTATTCAAGGGGGTAATTACTATGAGACTTTTAGAGTATAAACAGGATTTGGCAAATCATGGGTATACGGTAGTCGGTGGAGATATGCACTACGAGGCCTTGGCAGAAGAGAAATGTCAACCGATCAAAATGACCAATATGTCATATCTTAGCAAGTCAACAAGCTATGTCGAAGATTTAATTGATGCCGCTGACAAAGATTGGGATATTGAACAGGAAAAAACCGATTTCTTTCTTGCTAACTACGCAGATATTTTGCGTGGGAAATATCCTGAGTGGCAGATTGTTTCGTTTCGCATAGTAGTCGGGCGTGTTTGCTTGGATTTTTATAATTTTAAGACTAGAGAAACGGGCTATCTGTGCCTCAGTGCAGAATTGCAGGATAGGATTGAGATACGATTCGACGTCCCAAGCACTAGCAATGGTCCTGATGCAAAATACCTAGTTTCTTTCGGCTATTTTAACGGTGGTCAGCGACGCACCAAAGTAACAGAATACATTGAACACAGCAGGAGAGAAATAGATTTTTTCTTTAAGGATCCCGAAAGGACAGATCCGTTTTCCGATGAGCAGTATGTAGAAATTGCAGAATATGCTAATTTTTAGTGATGAGCTGCCGCAAAGTGATTGGAATACCAATTATGCGGCAGTTTTTTCAATCATTAACAAAACAGGATAATTGTGATTTTTGTTAGATTGTAGAGCAATCTGTATGATGATATTATGCAAATTACAGGAGGGTGAAAAGTTGCCATTAAATAACCAAAATATTACTAAAGACATCGTTAATGACCTAAAAGAAATACGCAATAGCTCTTTAGTAGAATGTTTGCGAGACTTTATTGACATATTTGTAGATGAAAGCTTTAAAGAAGAAAGGTTCCCATATGTCCCATTATCTCCTCCACAGTATGAAACTACTAGAAATCAATATGACGATTTTTGTTCGGCATATTTAATCAGTATTTTATGCTTTATAAAATCATAGATGATATAGTCCGTGTGGATGGCATTTACCATGATTTGCAGGATTATGAAAGTTTTTTAAGTAGATGATCCAATCAGCTAAAATCGCTTTTACATCCCTATCATGGTAATACGAGAATACATCCCCTAAAGCGTATAGATTTCTTCTTCAGAGAACCAACCATTTGATAATGCTGTTTCCTTTACAGAACTCACATTTTCAGTATAAGCCACGACTGCTAAACTCTTTTGAGCACGTGTGCATACAACATAGAAAAGCCGTGCTGTTCTTGTGATGCTTGTATCCTTGCCCTCACGCTCGTTCTTTATATCGGTATCGGTTTTTGCTTTTGCCCCGAATAGCTTTTCATAACTAAATAAAAATCCACGTGCCTGTGCGTCATCCATGATAACCATAACTCTTGGGTATTCTAGCCCTTTAATGCCTTGATGCGTGGCAAAACGGGTATTTCCTGTCACATAATCAGAATATCTTTCTAATTCGCTAAAAGAAACTGATAGAGCCTCTCTCAAGGCGGTTACTTTTTCATCCTCACCCTCCGTATATTCTTCCAAAATATTGTCAGTTCGATCCCCCATTTCAAATAGTTTCGTTTCCTTAATTGCCCGGATAACACCCAAACAGAGCGGATCTTTGCCTCCTTCCCATAATTTCATCAACTGTTCAACAGCCTCATCTGCTTTTTGCAAAGTTTTTGTTTGATCCTCGGTTTCTGTCAAAAATACACCTCTTTTTACTAATGGAGAATATTTTTTTATGATTCTTGCAATTTCAAACTCATCCTTATTTTGATAGGCATTTTTAAGGGGCGATACTATATTAAATAGCGTCGACAGTTCGGTGATCGAACCTTCCCGTAAAGCCGTATCAAATTTTCCCGAAGCATTAAGCGGCTGGTATAAATCAGAAAAACCAAATCGACTTGCCGCCATGTGATGTTCCAAAATCAGGCTTTTGTATTCTGTTTCATCATTCCATTTATCGTCGCCACTATCTTTTGCCATCATAGATGCAACATTTCGTTCAACAGTATCTTTATCTGCATGGGTATTTGCAATAAATAGCCTAACAAATCCCTGCTCAGCATCAGATCTTGGTTTTTGTTCTTGTTTGTCAACTGTTTTACGGATAGAGTTTGCCAAATTCACTATGCGGACTGCACTTCGATGATTCATGACCTTTCTTGGTTTTTCCCAATCCGTTGGAATGCAGCCATCAAGATTGTCCTTGCCATCATTATAAATTCTTTGCATCATATCCCCAAACATCCCCACCGTAAATTTCCCCTTATATTTCTCGCATACAATAAGCAAAGCATCAACCAATTCTTTCTTTGTATCCTGACTCTCATCAATTAATAATATTGGATACTTTGTCGCTAAGATATCCTGCATAGTCGGCTCTTTCATAATAAACTCCGTGCTCATTTTAACGACCTCATTATGGCTAAGTGAGTCCATACCAGTGTTATCACCGTTTGGATTGTAAGAAAACTTCTTTATTGTATTAATTTTATCAAGCCTTTTTGTTTTTTGTTGAATCTCATCTGCCCTTTTATCAAATGTTTTGCCAGGTCTTCCTTTCGCTTGCTTTTTCTTCAGTTCTTCAATATCAGTTACAACGGATTGTTTAACCCATTCCCGAATATCCTCTTGATAGTTTTTGACAAGTTCCCACAAAAAACTATGTATAGTAGAAACTGAGAAAACGGGTTTGTATTGTAGCCTTCTGGATATTTCATCACATGCTGCATTTGTATAAGTAATAACTGCAATTTGCTTGTTGTTTATTAACAGGCTCTTACCATATGTTTTATCCAAGAAAGTAAGTGTGTCAATCAGACTTTTTGTTTTGCCAGACCCAGCTCCGGCAAATAAGAAGAAACATTTTGGATTTTCTTTAGAAAAACACTCTTGTATCTCCTTATCAACGTGGTCATCTATATGGTCATCTATAATATCCTTATTTGTTGATTGTTCTGCCATTATTTAGTCCTTCGGTTCTAAATAAGATTGTAACCAATCCAACCCTTCGCCAATATATGCAGGGATGATAAGGTCGTTCGGGTCGATAGCATAAATCAAATCCAAAGCAAACTCAGCCTTTTGGTCGGACTTTCCATTGCGTAAGGTATCATATACCCCATTCGAAAATTCATCAAAAGTGTTTGACGAATTAATCTTTTCGCTCACTTTTTTTACTAAACTCCCAGATTCCTCGATTTTTAAATCCTTAAAAATCGAATAATTTGTATAAACTAAGGAGTCTTCAAATGTGCTTGCGAGAGCTTCCTGGTCTTTTTCGTCATAATTAATCATGATTGGTGTTTGATAAGCAACACGAATGGGAAACTCATAAGGTGTCTTCTTAATAATTTGCTTTTTCTGAAAAGGGAGTTCTAGAAGCTCGTCTAAATCCTTTTTCTTAATCAACCATTTGTATATCGTATAATTGCCAGTAATCAGATTCTTTCCTCGTTCCGGGAAGGCTGCCTTATGACGTCCTTCTTTCTCCGCGGAATCCAAATCTGCAATAACGAGTGTCGGCAGGCACAATTTTTCAATCAATGGTCCCAAACGATGAGAATGACGTCCGTTTATACCCAAGATAGAAATATATCTCTCATATAGCCCAGGATATTTATTGCGTATAAAATGTGGAAGTAGCATGAGTTCAGCTGAACCCTCAACTAAAACTGCTGCATCGGCAAAAAATAGATCACAATGCGTTGTCTGGAGGTAACGAGTGACAAACTTATCCGTTTTGTCCTCTTTTCCAAAAACATCGGATAAATTTATAACTTTTGATGTTGCAATATTTTCCTCCACACCTTCTGGCAGCCGCTTAAAGTAGCGTAAATCTGCAAAATCACTTTCACGCGCAATATGGCTGGAATGTGTGCTTATCAGTAGCTGTGTAGAGAAATTATTGTTGCTTTTAATAAGTTTATGGTTTGTTAGGACATCATATGCTTTGCGAATGAATACTTGTTGTACTTGCACGTGGAGATGAGCCTCGGGTTCTTCAACCAATACTAAATGTAATGGTTCAATTGCCAGATTATCTTCCTTTTGAGTCTGGCTAGCTTTTCCTTCGCGCATCCAGTCATCTCTGAAGCGCATGAGACCAAATACCATCGAAATAAGATTTTGATACCCAAGACCATTATACTTCTCTGGTAATTTCAATGTTTGATCACTTTTGCTAAGAGAATACTGCACAGCAGCATCATGCTTCAAAGTCTCTCCAGTAGTCATCTTCGTAGATATAGTAAGCTTGGGATCTGCTATCCCTGGGTATCCAAGCGTTTCCAACTCTTGGATAGCTGGTTTAAACTTATCTATTAGGTTTTTGTCAAATACTTCCCGTGCATTTTCTGTGGCTTGCAAGATATCTAAATCCTCTGGAGAAGGAACTTTTTCGGGGTCAAGATGCTTATCGTAATAATTCCGTAGCTGTTCAGACAATTGTTTCTTTGATGAACTTTCATTATCTGGATTGTCAGGGTCAGCAAAACCTCTTTGCGCATCAATCATGTCCACCTTAATAATCCCCTTTAATGGGCGTTCCTTGAGACATTCCATTTCAAAAGGAGTTGGCTGTAGCTTATCCAGATCTGTTTGAGCGGGATCGAGAATGAAAGTTTTGATGGAAAAATAACTATTTAAATTTCTCTCTAAAAAATCACATAAATCTTTTGGAAATAAATGAATACTCGATTTCTTGTCTTTCTGTGCCTTCTCCGTTTTTCGTGCCGCAAAATATACCTCACGATAATCCGTAAAAAGTTTAGAAATATTTTTAGGCAAAAATGCCAATCGAACTCCCATCGTTCCACCATGCCATTTTAAGGTGGGAATTATATCTGCAACATAGTGAATTCCATCTCGTGGCACCTCTAACCAGATATCCATTTTAGGAACAAGCGCATCCCACTCTAATAAATCCTCAGGCTCTTTGCAATCTTCTTTTACCCATTCAACACCGATTTGGTTAATGTCAATACGCTTTGAAACGGTAATATCATTAAAGGTAAATTTTCTATCTGAAAGAAATTTTCCCAGTGCATCCATGGCAGATGTTTTGCCACTGTTATTTGCGCCTACAAATATAGTAGTTTTGTCACTTGCATCTATACGACACTGTAATAATTTCCGAAAATTTTGGATATTTATGGTTCGTATCTTCATCGAAATTCCTCCGTCAGCTCGCAATAATTATTCTGAACAGAATTATATCATATATTGTAAATAATGGCAAAATAGTTTCAGAAATATATATATTTGTCTCATCTAAAGAAACTATCCTTATTTGAAACAAACAATATACCCAGTTGGGAATAATCAAAAAGAAAATATTCTAGAAGAGGAATAGAAACTTGCTTGTATATATGCAAACAAGAGCAAAAATATAAACGCCATAAATGTGTAGAACCGTGTAAAACCATGGTGCAGGACATTATCCTTGTATCATCCGTGACGTCTATACCAAAGAATAAACTGGACAAAAAGTCCAGTTTATTCTTTGGTATGTCTACGATTCGCCCACTTTGGCTCGCCAAACAAGTTTATTCACGAAGTTTCCTCGCCGACTTAGCCCAGAATTGGAGGGTTCCAGGTTCGTGACTTGGCGTAGTGAGATTAATGCTCCTGCCGACCCATATGTTCACCCATTTCATGCCAGGATTCTGCCATGGACAAAAATACTTCTCGCGCTTCGGAATCACTGATTTTGTTTGCAGCCTCATCACGCAAAAGTTTATATTTCGCTTCCATGTCGGCCTTTTGCTCTGGGTCATCCAAGTCACCCCGATAAGTATTATTCTTATTCACGAACCCAGTAGTCACATCCAGATACCCATAGGCAAAATCCTGATTATATTTTCCAGAGGGTGCGTCAAGGTCATCATTGGGTTCGTAAAACATTCTATAGGTTTCAGAGCTCTTGGGCTGCGTGGTCGGCAATTTATATTGGAATGGGATTCGATAGAGAACGACAAATTTCGCGTTTTTGTGTTCGCGCCCCAAGTCTTCCGCCGAGTTGCGCAATTTTTCGGAATTGTTGTTTGACAGATACTTGAAATTACTATCAATGTCTGTATCTCGTCCTTCGCCACCGACGTTCAGCCCTTCGCGCAGAATCGCCTCGGCATTTTCGGCGCTAATCGTAGCGTGCGCCAACTCTTCATAGCGCGGATCTTCAAGGCTTTTCGCGATTTTGGCGAACGGCACTAGCTCGAACTGCGGCTGTTCTCTCTCATTCTGTTTGGAATGTTGAGCTTCACTCTCGGCACCACTATATTCGACGCTTTTTAGTGTGCCCCATGTGCTGGCAATATTGTCACGATTCGTCGCCGATTCAAGAAATTCATTCATGTTTATATTTTACCATATAATATCTCTCTCCCCTCCTCCTACTATAGACACTAACTAGCTAGGCAGCGGAGGGAGAAGGCACGATTACG
>CARTQV010000005.1 GCA_949070545.1 uncultured Candidatus Saccharibacteria bacterium
AGGCACGTTTCTTGTTAAGTCTTAGTTCTACTTCAGGGACGGGTTCCTCGTTCCCGTCGTCACGGGACTCGGACCCTTATGCTCAGCCGTAGCCTCCGCACACCCTGAAGTAGAACTAAGACTAGTGCAAAAATGTAGGCAAGAATAGCCTTTTCCCCTTCTCCTTCTTCTCCTCCTACTATAGACACTAACTAGCTAGGCAGCGGAGGGAGTAGCCACCGTAACGACTACCGCCAATAGATAAATTAATGCCTTTAGTACCAACTAAGAGACGCTGAGCGATAGTGGGATCGGAGCTTGATAGGCTTGACCAATAGCTACCTTCTTGAACTAAAAAGCCAAGGGCTTCGGTGGCGCCGGAATAGATTCTCCCGCTGCGCACTAGGGCTCAGGCAAAAACGTTGTAAAAAATACAACGTTTTTCTTGTTGTTTTAATCATGAGCGTGATATAATAAAATTGCCTTAAATCATAAGAACCGAAGTTTTTGGTAATTATAGCATTATTTGAACAGTTTTGTGAAAGAAACGGAGAAAGCGACACCGCTTTAGTTCTGTTTCTTTTGCGAACGGTTCGAAAATGGTTTAAGGCACCTTGCGGTGTCGCTTTTTGTAAGGCGATAGGTTCTTTGTTACGACTAACATATATGACCTTATGTTTAGTTTTGGTTTTTAGTATCGTAACAAAAATGCGACACCGAAGGTGCGATCAACAATCAGGCAATCAAAAATCAGCAGGCTATTGCCTGTATGGCAGTTTTTTGATTGCCATAACACCACTAAGGAGGTCTAGGGTGCAAAAGAAAAACTATCACAAAACTCTTAATAGGCGCAAAGGGTGGCTGGCATTTAATGGTGCTGGTTTACTGTGCGTTGGCATAATCTTCGCTTTTGTTTTATGTCCAATGAATAAAGGGGCAGAAGCAAATGCGACCACATCTGGTTCTTTGCAGGTTTCTGTGAAGTCGGCATCTAATCTTTCAGTGAGCCTGGGATCGGCAGTCGAGATATCGGGAGAAGTGGATCAGTTCACTAGCGGCGCTACGACTTTGAAGGTACAAACAAACAACCCGACTGGCTATGCTCTGTATATGACTACCGAGGACGGAACAACTTCACTCAAGAACAATGTTGACGCAAGCTCGGATAAAGAAATTAGTTCGATTATGAACGATGCGGTTGGTAGTGATCTCATAGGCAATACTTGGGGATATAGCATTGACCAAAATGCAATTACGGAGCAATCAACGTTCAAACCGATTATGGCAGACGGGGCGACAGCAATTTATACTACTAACTTGGCTTCGACTTTAGGTCAAACAGATAGCTATAATCTTGGGTTTGGGGTACACACAGATCGAACTTTGCCAGCAGGAGTATATAGTAATGTCATTAAGGTGTCGGTGGTGGCTAATCCATGGTAAGTAGGAAGAAGGAGGTAGATATGAGAAGAACCAAGAATTATAGAAAGAGACTAGGACATGCTAAGAGAGGCTTATGGTGTGGATATGGCAGTATGCTGTTATTCTTGCTCATTGGGCTTGCTTTGCTATTCCCGACTGCGCATAAAGAAGCTGAGGCTCTAGATATAGAGATTGCGGAGACAGAAGAAAAGGTAGCAGGCAGAGCGGTGGGGACGATTGCCGTGAGCTTAGATAGTTCCAGTATAGACACAGGTTCAGAAGTGAGTACTGCTACTGGAAAGTTTAGCTATGCGACTACTCCTATCAGCGTTACGACTAATAACAAAACTGGCTATAGCCTTTATCTCGCGCCGAGTAATGGCAAGAATACTTTGACCAATCAGACTGATACAAAAGTAACAACTGCGGTTACGAGTATTACGACAGATACACTCGGGACGAATATGGCGGGGAATACTTGGGGTTATATACTGGGCACCGTTTCGCAGAATGCTGAGTTCAAGCCAGTGCCAACCAGTAGCGCAAACGCGATCTACAGCACAACGAGCGCTGCTACTTCCGGACAAACTGATACTATATATTTAGGATTTGGTGCTCATATTTTGGATACTTTGCCGGTAGGAAAGTACTCTAATACGATGGTAGTATCAGCGGTAGCAAATTATGTGCCGCCGAGTATTGACACAATTTCTACGATGCAAGAAATGACTCCCGAAATCTGCCAGACCATGGAACTAGAGAAACAATATCAACTGAAAGATTCTCGGGACCAGAAGACATACTATGTGGCTAGGCTGAGGGATGGTAATTGTTGGATGACGCAGAATTTGGCGTATGACTTCGTGGAGGGAACAGTACTCACGAGTGAGGATAGTGATGTGACGCGTAACTGGACGGTGCCGAATGATCCATCAAGCTTTGGGTATCCGGGTATATCGTCTAAGTCCAATACAGTTGCCTATATGTGGAAGGCTAGTAGTGCTGGTAGCGGTCATACATCCTATGGAAATCACTACAACTGGATGGCGGCTACGGCTGGAACTGGACAGGGCCTTAGATTGACTAACGCTTCTGGTTCGATATGCCCGAAAGGGTGGAGACTACCAACTGCGAGAAGTAAGGACTACGACGGCAGCGTCGGTGATGATGGGGAGTTTCCAAATTTAATTCGTGTTGGAGGTTTGACGGCTGGGACTGTCCAACAAAGTCCGTATTGGTTTCAACCAGCGGGGAACGTATACTTCTCTAGCGGTCCACCTTCAGTTCCTTCTTATGGCGGGTCTATTGGTGGTGCTTATTGGTCTTCTACTGCGGGCGTTATAAATGGTGACGAACAAAATGCCTTCTATCTTTTCTTTGGGAAAGATAGTGATTCTAATCTCGCTACCGGTACGACAAACCGTTACAATGGCGCCACGATTCGGTGTATCGCAAAATGAGCATATCTCTTGACAAAATAGATAATCTGTGATACAATGGGAGTATGGGGATAGTTTTTGTCGTCCCTAGTAAATTAGAAACTGGTTTTAGGCAGAAATGCAAAATGCAGGAGGGTGCATATGAGAGAAGAAATGATAACTAGGAAAGAACCTGAGGTGATGCTGTTTGAGGACGAGACGAAGGTTGTATCGTTGGCGATTAGATCAGTGCTACAGAGGCTAACGGCAAAGCCGTCGGCGGGAAATTTCGTCCTGTTCGGCCAGCAAAAAGGTCGGGAGGCAGGAGAAATTATGTACATGAAACTCGGGGAAGGATTGGCAGATTTGCATGAGATGCAGCGCGAGGCTATGACGGACGCGATTAAACGGATTTTGAAGTGGCCGGCGAACCTTATGGACGCGGTCGAGAAGTACCTAGGTAATCCGTTGGTTAGTCTTGAGGAGTTTGCATTTCAGGGCATCCGGCCACAGCCGGAGTTTTTCGGAGAACTGCCGACGGGGATTTATGACGTTGACGGTCTCTTAGTGATGGTGCTGAACACGACCTTAGGGAGATTCGTGATGAGTGCTGCGCTGGTTATGAAAACAGAGGAGCATCCGCTTATCAAACTGAATAACAACAGTTTGTTATTTGCGGCAGCGCAGGCGCTTGCAACGATGAACGCGGACGTAGTTTTGGAACGCTCATTAAAAAAGTTGCTCAAAGAAGCAGATGAGCTGGAAAAAACTGCGGCGGCACAGGTGAACGCTTTGTTTCGGACGAAAAACGCAGAGATCACGGTCTGGGGTTTGCGGGCTGACGATCGGCCGGAGAGGTTGTATTTCGACTTCGGAGAAAACTGAACTGCCTAAAAAGTGGTTTGGTTGGCGGTCCTAGGTTTAGGGCCGCTTTTTCATGGATGAAGGTAAATATGAATCATATTTCTGAGAAAAGTCCTATGGTATAATATAAACATGAGTAGAAATAAAGTCTTGAAGATAGGCTTGCTTTTGGTGATGGCGGTGATTGTGACACGGCTTTTTTGTATTCAGATTTTGGAACACGAAGTCTGGGCGGAAAAGGCGGCGGCGCAACAGACAAGGCAGAACGTGCTGCTTGCAAAGAGAGGGGAGATTTATATGATGGATGGGGATGAGCCGGTGGCGGTGGTGATGAACGCGACGGTTTATACGGTAATTGTGGATCCGATGTTGGCGGAACGACAGGAGGTTGAGAAGAAGATGAATGAGGTACTCGGTGATGAACGGACGGCGGAGTGGGATGATGTGTTTGCGGATAAGACATTGAGATATTATGTGGTGGCGAAAAATGTTGGAAGGAAAAAGGCGGAAGCGATTGCGGAGGCGGATCTCACGGGAGTTTGGTTGCAGGCGAATACAGAACGGGTTTATCCAGAGGGCACGCTGGGGTCGACGTTGCTCGGATTTGTGAACGCGGAGGCGAAAGGTCAATATGGTGTCGAGGGATCACTGAACGAGGAATTGTCCGGAAAGGATGGACTGCTCCGAACGGTGAAGGATATTAATAATGTGGCGCTGTCGATCGGGAAGGATCAGGTGAAGATTCCGGCGGAAGATGGAAAAAATGTGGTGCTGACCGTGGATAAGACTTTGCAACATAATATTGAGCGGATTTTGGAGGAAGATACGGGGAAGATTGGATTCAAAAATATGAGCGCAGTGGTGATGGATCCGAATTCAGGGAAGGTGCTCGCGATGGCGAATGTGCCGGGATATGATCCGGCAAATTATGGGAATGTGGGAAGTGCGGCGGACTATGTGAATCATGTGCTTGAGGACCCATATGAGCCAGCGAGTGTGTGCAAGACGTTCACGTTCGCGACGGGATTGGAGTTCGGGGTGATGACGCCAGAGAAGACTTTTACTAATACCGGAGAGATTACGGTGGATAATTGGCCGATTCGGAACGTTGAGCAGGGCGCGCATTTGCTTGGGGCACAGACGATGCAGACAGCGTTAAACTATTCGTTGAATACTGGTTCGACGCAAGTGCTGAGGTGGTTGGGAGGGAGTGAGACTGACATTACACAGACTGGGCGTGAGCGGTTGTATGAATATTATCACGATAGATTTGGATTGGGAGAACTCACGGGGATTGAACTGTATGAGGCGGAAGGTGTAGTTTATGGACCAAATGCGGATATTTTTGGAATTGACTCAACGTATGCAAATATGACGTTTGGACAGAATATGCAGGTAACGATGATGCAAGTAGCGGCGGCGTTTTCGAGTGTGGTGAACGGTGGGAAATATTATACGCCTTGGATTGTGGCGGGAGAGATGAAGAATGGGGAATTTATTGAAAGTGAAGAGAAAAGGGAGCCAGTACGACAGACGATTTCGCAGGAAACTAGTGCCACGATGCGAGAAATGTTATATAATACTCGTAGAACATGGCGCACGAACGGGACGGATAAACCAGGCTATTATGTCGGCGGAAAGACGGGGACGGCGCAGGTGATTAAAAATGGGGAATATTCTATGGACGAGACGGTGGCGACTTATATCGGTGCAGGAGGTACGGAGGGGGAGTTGCCGAGCTATGTGATTATGGTGCGAGTCTGGGAAGACGGTAAGACGGCGCGTGGGGAAGGGCATGCGTTGCCGGTGTTCAATGATCTGAAGGCTTATGTGCAGGATTATTTAAGGGTTAAGGCAAAGGAATAACAATGGCAGATACACTCAATAACGAAACTTTTTATGGACTAATCTTGGCGCTTTCGGCGTTTTTCTTGGCGACTTTCTTGACGCCGATTTATACTTATTTTGCATATAAATATAAGTTTTGGAAAAAGCAGAAGAAAGACACGGTAACGGGAGAAGAATTGAAGGTCGTTGCAAAATTACATGCGAAGAAGATCGCGCGACATTTTCCGACGATGGCGGGGGTAATTGGAGTGGTGACGGTTCTGATTGTAACGACGATCTGTAACTTGAATCGTGAACAAACGTGGCTGCCTCTGATTGGGTTTTTGGGCGGGAGTTTAGTGGGATTTATTGATGACTTAATTAATGTTTTTGGGAGTGGAAAGGGCGCAGCAGGGCTTAGGGCGCCGGTAAAGTTTGCGATGATTACAGCGATCGGAATGACGCTCGGATGGTGGTTCGCGGTAAAATTGGGTTGGACAGATATTATGGTGCCATTTGTGGGGGATGTTGAAGTTGGTGTGATTGGTATGATTTTGATTTTCGCCTTTGCAGTGGTGGCGACGAGTAATGCCGTGAATATTTCAGACGGTCTAGATGGACTGGCTGGTGGTCTTACTATGATTGCTTATGGGGCGTATGCGCTTATTGCCTTATTCCAGGGGCAGTGGATGTTGACAGGATTCTGTCTGACGGTGGCAGGCTGGTTGCTTTCGTATATTTGGTTTAATGTGCCGCCGGCGCGGTTTATGATGGGAGACACAGGTTCGTTTGCGTTGGGCGCGGGGCTTGGTGTGGTGGCGATGATGACAAATGCATTCTTCCTGTTGCCGATTATTGGGATTTTGTTTGTGGTGGAGGCGGGATCAAGTTTGATTCAGATTTTTTGGAAAAAAGTTTTCCATAGGAAGTTGTTCATTTCGGCACCGATTCATCATCATCTTGAGGCGAAAGGTTGGGGAGAAGCAAAGATTGTGATGCGGTTTTGGGTGATTGCGGGCGTATTCGCGATTGTGGGAGTTTTCCTCGCAGCGCAGGGAGGGATAATTTAGATGTTCGAAGATGGCTCGATGATGAAGGGGCTATTGAAGGCGGCGTTCGGTATTTTATTTGCGATAGTCCTCGTGATGTTGCTGGCGTCATTTATGATGGCTAATTGGTATTGATGCGCAAACATAAGAGTGACAGAATTATCGGGGTTTTGACGGTAGGGCTGTTAGCGCTCGGACTGATTATTATCTATGCAATTGGGCCGATGCGGGCGAATGTTACGAACGCGGCGTATGGGACGGATTATAGTGAAAATTATTTCTTTCTACAGCAACTGAGGAATGTGGCGCTTGCGTTGATTGTTTTCGTGTTGGCGTTTCGGGTGCCTTATCGGGTAGTGCGAAAATGGGGGAAGATGTTGATAGTTGTGGGGTTGGGGCTATGTGCGTTGTTGGCGATTTTTGCGGCGATACATAATCCGGTGGCAAGTTGTGAACTTGGAGCTTGCCGGTGGTTCAATATTGCGGGTGTGAGTTTGCAGCCGGCGGAAGTTTTGAAGTTTGGATTGGTGATTTATCTTGCGGGGTTGATAGCTGAGCGTAAAAAAGAAGAGAAGCTTGATAGCTGGTCAGATTTTTGGTTGCCATTTACGATCGTGAGCGGGTTGTCATTACTGTTTGTGGTAGTGATACAAAAAGATCTCGGAACTGGTGTGAGTTTGATGGCGATTATTATGGCAATGCTATTTATGAGTGGAGTGAAGATGAGATATTTTGGGATGGCGCTTGGAGTGGTCGGTTTATGTGGGGTGCTGGCGATTGTGAGTTCACCACACCGAATGGAACGATTGTTTACATTTCAGGCAGAGGATTCAAGTGATTCTTATCACATCGAGAATGCGAAGATCGCAATTGGGACTGGAGGATTCATGGGAGTGGGAATTGGGAATAGCGTGCAGGCAACGGGATATTTGCCAGAGTCGATTAACGATTCAGTTTTTGCAATTATGGGAGAGACTTTTGGTTTCGTGGGTTTGGTGATTGTGATTGCGGCATTTACGACTTTATTACTAAGACTGCTCCGAGCAGCGAATTATTTGCATGACACGGAAGAGTCGCTAGTGATGATTGGGATTTTTGCATGGGCGGCGGCACATGTGGTGGTTAATATTGCTTCGATGACAGGATTGATTCCGCTGACGGGAATTACGTTGCCGCTTTTGAGCTATGGAGGGACGAGCATGTTGTTTATGGCAGCAGCGCTCGGACTAGCTTTACAGTTGACCTGTTGGACGAGTCGCGAACCGAGAACCGAAGAGGACAAACGAGGACAGGAAAAGATCGAAAGAACGGCGCGTGGCGCAAGGAGGGCAGTATGAAAGTTTTGGTGGTTGGCGGTGGATCAGGTGGACACGTGACGCCAGTAGTGGCCGTGGTGCGAGAGTTGTTAGAAAAGAATCCGCGGACGAGAGTGGAGTTTTGGACGGATCGAAAGTATTATAAAAATGTTGTAAAAATTACAACAGAAATTGGTTTGCGCTGGGGTTCGAGGACGAGAAAAGGGAATCAGCGAACGCCATATATTCGGGTGCGCCGGATTTGGGCAGGGAAGTTTCATCGTTATGCGGGGTGGGGATGGAAGGATTGGTTTGAAAACTGGCGGATCGTATTAAAAGATTTGGTTTTGGGAAATCTAGTGGGGTTTGTGGGGTTTATTGGAGGAATTTGGCAGAGTTTTTGGCGAATGTTACTTCCTGGGAAGAAGCCAGACGTGATATTTTTGAAAGGTGGGTTTGTAGGGTTACCGGTAGGGCTTGTGGCGAGGCTGCTTAGGGTTCCTTATGTTGTACATGAATCAGATGTGGTGCCAGGGCTCGCGAATCGGTTATTGATGAAACATGCGGCGGTGGTGGCGACTGGCATGGGCGATCTTGGTGGCGTGAAACGAGTAGTACAAGTAGGAACGCCAGTGGCGGCAGAATTCAAGGTAGTGAGCGAGACGAATCAGAAAAATCTAAAGAAAGCGTTCGGGTTTGATTCGAAAAAGCCACTGGTTATTATCACTGGCGGGAGCCAGGGATCGTTGAATATGAATGAAGCGACGCGGAAGATTTTGCCGGAAATGTTGAAGTTTACGAGTGTGGGGTTGGTTGCGGGCCGGAAATGGTATGAAGAAATGACTGATTTGAAGAAATATGAAGAGTGGAACAAAGCAAAATTACAATCAAACTTTCGACTTTGGGAGTTTAATTCGGCGATGCACGAATTGATGGGGGCGGCGGATGTAGTGGTGAGTCGTGCGGGAGCAACGACGATTGCCGAACTCGCGGCGCTCAAGAAAGCGGTGGTTTTGGTGCCGTTTGAACGCTTGCCGGGTGGGCATCAGGTGAAGAATGCGGAAATGTTGAAAGAAATTGGCGCGGCGGCTGTGGTGACAGATGAGGACATGCAACGAAATCCTGAATTATTGCTTGAAGAAGTGCGGCATCTAGTGAGAGCGCCGAAAGCGCGGAGAGAGCTAGCGGAGAAATTGCATGCGCAAGCAAAACTTGATGCAGTCGAGCGATTGACTGAGGTTATAACAGAGGTCGGAGAGGGAAAGAGAAAATAGGGAATTAAGGAAGATGCGTGGGCGAGAAAAGATGAATAAACAGATGCGACGGGGGCGGACGATTGTTGCGGAGCGTGAACAGGCGGAATCGGAGTCTGAACGTATGCAGGCACGACGCAAAGCGCATCGCAAAAAAACTACAGCGGCGATGACAGTGCTTTTGATGGGGGCAGTTTTGGCGCTGAGTGCGTATTTGGGAATGGAGCAGCTGTCGAGAAATCATGAAGCCGGAGAGAAAGAGGAAGCCAGTGATGTGCAGATTATGGCTCAAATCGTAGATGAAGATGGACGCGGGCAGATTTCGACACGGATGAAAAGATATATCGCACAACTCGAGGGGGATTTTCGTGATTTAGGCTATACGATAAGCAAAGTTACTTTGCCGACGGGAGCGGGACGCGAGATCTACGTGGATATTGTGGGGCGCGAGGGGATGTTTATCAAGATTAATACTGACCGTGAGACGGCGGTTTCGGCAGAAGATGCGACGAGAATGTTGAAGTATCTAGATGAACGTGACTTACACCCAGGGTATCTTGATGTAAGGGTCGCTGGGAAAGCGTATTATAAGTAGGGTTGACGAGAATAGAACGCTGCTTAGGAATGAGTTTTTCTTCGTTCGCTGTTCTGTCTAGTTCGGGTTTTGTTCTGGGTGAAAAAGTTGGGTGAGAGATAAGGTTTGGACGCGACTCGGTTTGTCGTGGAGGGTGGGTGCTTTTTATAACTTTTTTCGAAAAATGGAGGGGAAATATGAAAAAATAAAAAATGGGCTAAAAATGGCAAAAAGTCGGGATTTTTGTAGATTTAGGAGATAGGCGCTAAGTTAGGGCTTTTGACCCCTATAGTATGTCGTAAAATATGTATTGTGCGACATTGGATTTATATCCAAAAGACGAGTGTTCATGCGTTGTTCCCTCAGTTTTCAAGCAAGAAAAAAGCCCCTACAATTCTTGTAGGGGCCAATCCGAATATTCGGATTTAGAAAGGAGTGCCTATCGACGTTTCGGTTTTGGCTGTGCCGCTCCAGCTCCTGAGCCGTCTGCGTTTTCACCGCCCCCGATTGCCGTTGGCCCGGTCGGGACAGTCGGAGTCTCGGTTGGCATTAATGTCGGAGTTGGGCTTGGAGTCGGAGTCAACGTTGGAGTTGGGCTCGGACTTGGTGTCTCGGTTGGTTTCGGGTCGGCTTTGTATTTCGTCAACCACTCGATGACTAAGTCCTTATCGACTACGTAGTCAATATCAGTGGTTAGCGTATAAGCGACCTGAATTGCGCCATTTTTCTCCTTGGCTTCTACTGTTACTTTAAACTCATATTCAGAGTTCTCGAAAGAATTCTGAATCTTTGTCCCGGTGTTCAGAGTCTCCGTGTGACCCCAGCCATTTTCTACTGCTTCGGTTAGCAGTTCATTCATATGAACTGTTGCTGCAGCTTTCAGCTCAGCTTCTGTGATCGTGTCGGGTGTCGGGGAACTTGGGGCTGGGGAACTTCCCGGTGCTTCAGTGCCACTTGGTGGTTCCGTAGCGTTTGGGGCATTAGTTCCCTCAGGAGGATTGGTCGGTGCGACAGCGTATTCGCTGAGCCACTGAACAATCTCATCTCGGCTCGACTCAATCCCCTGTAGTCTATAGGCGATAAACGCCTTACCGTCTCCAGTAGTCTCGACACGAACGCTCGCATTGAACCCCCACTCCAAGTTATCGAACGCAAGGTCTACTTTTTCGGTCGAACTAGTGACCGTGACTTCCCAGCCGTACTCCTTTCCTACCGCTATGAGGTCGTTCGCATAAATTGTTGCGAGCGACTTCAGCTCTTCGGCGTTCGGTCCGGTGCTCGGTTTTGTCGTCGGGTTAGTGCTCGGAGTAGTGGTTGGTGGATTTGTTGAATCAGTCGGATTCTCCTCCGAAGCCGGGTTTTCCGGATTGGCGGTCTCCTTGTATTTTTCCAGCCACTCCTTGATGCCCTTTGCTGAAGAAGCCTTTCCTTTAAGAGTATAACTCTTTTTCGGAGACTTCCTATTTCGTGCAACTTTCACTTGCGCTACGAACTCGCAGCCCCCGTTTCGAAACGTAATCTTCGAAATAGATCGACTGCTTGTCGTGCTCGTGGCGATCTTTGCCGTCCAGCCGCGTTTTTTGCCATAGGTGGCAAGACTGTTTGCGGCTTTTTTGCTCCGTGCTTTCAGGAAACTTTTTACGGTCTTGCCATTTGAATAATGGCTAATTGACCGTTTGACGTCTTTCAACGTCAATTTGCTCCCTTTCGCGGTGAAATAAGTCGCATATTTCTTTCCCGACTTTTTTGTCACCTGCTTGAAGGCGAAATAAGTTCCTGAAGCCGTTTCGATACGTAGGCTTTTTGCTACCTGCTTCCCTGTCCGCTTCGTCACCCTAGTATTAACTTCCCAGCCTCTGTAGTTGGCATAGGAAGTCAGGCTCTTGGTAGCTGCGTCCGACTTTCTGCCGACAAGCGTCTTCGCAGCAGCCTGCGCATTCATTGGCGCCATGGTGAGCACCAATGAAAAAACAACGAGTAACGCAATAATATGAGAATGTTTTTTCATAAACATCCCCTCCTTTCCAATTTTTTAATTTACAAGGGGATATTCCCCTACATACCCTTATGATATTAGGGTATACTTCCATTGTATCACACCATAACGATTTTGTCAATAGTTAGCCATGTTTTTAGTGATAAAAACAATTATTAGCGTTTTAGTAATACTACCCGTGGTGATTTTTCTGTGTTCTTTTTCTGGGATTATGGTTAGGTTGTGGTTTTGTGGCTCGATTTTCGGCGTTCTGTTTTGCGGCCCATTCGCCTAAGTCTTTCAAGCTGAGACGTTCTTTCCCTTCGGCGGCATTAGGAGAAAGCTTGAGCTTTTTGAAGTCACTTTGGGGAGTTGGGGAATATTGGAAAGCCGGTTTTTGCTTTTGGTTATAATTCCCTGCGCTACTCGAAACATTCTCTGGTGTATTATTATTATTTCCTTCTTCGCCAGCGACACGCCCAGAATCTGATAATTCTTTTTTGTATTTTTCGGATTGTTCAATCGTGGCGCGGATTTCCGCTTCAACGTCGGCGCGGTTGCGCGCATAGAAACGACGCGAGCTTTCGACGATACGATCGAAGTTATCTTGGGGGGTTGTTGGTAGAGAAAGAGTGGTTGCGGAAAAAGCTGGCGATTTCTCACCATTGATGATCATGGAGATCACGAAATTACGGTTGTTCATTTGGATAAGATCGGATTCATCGAAAATTGGTTCGAATTGTTTTGCGAGGACTGGAGCGTCATCGGCGGAGACGCGGAAGCTAATCGTCGTCCCGACGTTACCAAAGACAGCGTCGCGTACAGAATCGGTCATTTGGGAGATGTATTGGTTCGCGACGGTCAAATTAAGTCCATATTTTCGGGCTTCAGACAAAATAACTGCGAAGCTGTCTGTGGCGAAGTTTTGGAACTCATCAACATAGAGATAAAATGGTCGACGATCAGCGACGTCAGGGATGTCGCTGCGGCTCATAGCGGCGAGTTGAACTTTTGTCACGAGGAATGACCCGAGAATTGCAGCATTATCTTCTCCGACGAGACCCTTCGAAAGGTTGACGACTAGGATCTTCCCTTCGTCCATGATTTGACGGACGTTGAAACTAGATTTTGGTTGGCCGATGATGTTGCGAATGATCGGATTAGCTGTGAAGGCGCCAACTTTGTTTAGAACTGGAGCGATGCTTTCGTTGACCTGTTTTTCGTTCCATTGACCGAATTCGTGTTTCCAGAATTGCAGCACGGTGACATCACGACAAGAGTTAAGGGTTTCTTTGCGGAAATCTTTGTCCGTCAAAATTCGCGAGATGTCGAGCAAGGTCGTTTCGGGTCTATCGAGCAGAGCGAGCAGAGTGTACCTCAAGATATGTTCTAGCCTCGGTCCCCAAGAATCACCGAACATACGCTTTAAGACACCGATTACTTCGGAACAAACATTTGGCTTACGTGCTGGGTCGTCGAGCTCAAGTGGGTTGAAAGCGACTGGATAAGCCGTGTCGGCTGGGTTGAAATAAACTACATCCTGAATCCTGTGCTCCGGGACAAATCTCAGGTTGTTGATTGCGAAGTCACCGTGTGGGTCGATGATACAGTAACCTTGATCGTAAAAAACATCACTAAGAGCAAAAAGTTCCAACATCCCACTCTTCCCTGCACCAGTTTGGCCGATGATATAGACGTGTCTTGAACGGTCGCGACGGAGCATGCCGAATTGGTGGTTGATTCCGCGAAAATTCGTGAGCCCAAAGGCGGAAATATTCTCGTCGTGGGCTGGATCACCAGTAACGAGGGGAAGTTTTGCGGGTGGCTCGGCAGTTTTTGAGCTAGCCCAGACGATATTTGGTGTTTCGACACTGGTATGAGGTAGATGGTAGACACTGGCAAGTTCAGAAATATTAAGGATGAAACCGCGGTCAGAAAATTGGCGCATTTTATAAGCATCAAGATCTTCCATTGCGAAACTGCCACCAGTGAGGCGAAATCCATTAAGGTTGGTGGAATTATATTGTTTGAAGGTCCCAACTAGCGCCTGCATGTTGAGCTTCGCGTTTGTGGTGTCATTCCCGAGATAGGTGAGACGAATTTTGACTTCGTAACCGAGTTTGGTGGCTTTTTCCTCAGCCTTAGCGATGCGAGTTTTGTCGCGTTCGGATAGCTCGGGTGGTTTTGCTTCGTTCCCTGTCCCGCCAGCGGGCGGGCGGAAAAGTGCACCGAGCGCTTCAAGTAGCCAGGACCAATCAAACCCACTACTGTTTTTATTGCCAAAGAAAAGTTTGCTGCCAGCTTTGACTTTGCGAATCCATTTGTCGGTGGTTTTTTTGTGCCAGTCATCGGAGACTGGACGGGCGAGAATCTGGACCCAGAGTTCTTCAGAGTTGTCAGGATTGAGTTTTGCGAGCGTGCCAGTAATCCCGGCCAGTGGATCGACTTCGAAGTTCTCGAATGTCTTAATCGGGAGAGCTTCATCTTCGGTTAGAGTTAGTTCGGTACTATAGACTACGGGATACTCTGTCCGTTTATCGACGTAATCGTCGTCCATTTTGTAGATTTGGACCGTGGGGTATTGGGCATAAATTTGACCTTCAACGAAACTTTGGAGGATCTTCGGGACCCAGACATAGAATCGAATCTGGCCACCAGTTGAAACGATTTCGAAGCTTAAATGTTCTTGGACACCGTTAGAATTTTTGAGTTCCATTTTGTCGCGTAAGATGCCATGAAGGCTGGCAAAAAGTTGTTCGGCAGCCAGTTCCTTTTTATCGTTTGCACGTGGGATTTCGAGCATCAGTAATACTGAATCGACGTTGAGAACTTTCAAACGATTAAGATTTTTATAATTACGATAACTGAGATAAGCTAAAATAAGAACAAGTGGTATCCAGACTACGGGCATGATGATAAATTGGATAATGTGAGATAGCATAAGCTTATTTTAGCATAATACTCAAGTTTTGACGAGAGCTGGCTAAGCAGCGTCCTTCTCGGGAGCGAGAGTATAGGTATCTTTGTCTAACTTCGTGAACAATTGTTTGTTCTGGAGGTTGAGCAAAACTGTAGTTTCTTTCACTTTGCGGGCGCGCAAAACGCGTTTGACAACCTCTTCGCGGGTCAACGGTTCGCCAGCTTCTTTTAGGACATTCTTGATAATATCGGAGACGGTGCCACGTTTATAACCCCAGGAGCTGAGAGCATAAATCCCGCGTCCGATGAGGACAAAACGAGGATCTTTGATAAGCTCATTATGGATTGCTTGGATGGTGACGTTTTTGCGACGAAATTCAGATTTTGAAATCGCGTCGGCGATCTCGGAAAAATGCATCGGTTCCTTGTTGGCTTCGAGTACGACGAAAATCTTGTCGCGAATGTTGCGTGGGTTAACGGTCGGCCATTTCGCAAGTCCCCAGAGACCATTAAGTGATGCGAGCAACTTTGAAATTGAAGCAATAGCACGGATGTGGTCTGGGTGTTCATAGTTGAGTGCTTCGTCGAGCTCGTCAAGAGTCATGGGTTTGCCGTGTTTCTTGATAACGTCGACAACTTCGTTTACGCGAGAGTGGACGGTCTTGGCGTCACCGTATTCGGCAATGCCGATGGCAGCGTAATAAGAATCGTTCTCGTCGAGAGCAACGAGATTATTTGAAATTGCACCAAGAAAAGTTAGCTTTGCGCGTTCGGCCGTGGTGGCTTTATGTCCATAGATACGATCAGCAAGGTCGGTCGTGCGTGCAACGCGGCCGAGTTCAGTTAAATTACGAATGATGAGCTTTTCAGCCGCAGCGAGTTCAGCGATTTGCCCTTCTTCGGCGCCGATGCGGAGGCGCACAAGAATGGCTTTTTCGAGCTGACGAACGCGCTCACGTGTAATATTTAATAGTTCCCCGATCTGTTCGAGTGTTTCTTTTTGCCCAGACATCCCGAAGCGGCGCGAAATAATTTCACGTTCTCGGTCTTGTTCGATAATGTTTAAACTACCCTTAATGGCGTTTTCGATAATACTGGCGTGCTGATCCATCAGTTTCCCCTTTGTTCTCTTCACCCTATATAATAGTTGATATTTTAAATTACTTCTATGATACCATAGTTTTCTACCGTAGTCAACAGCGGAAAGTAATTTTGTATGATTTTTCTATATTTATTATAGCACAATTTTTGTTTTTTGGTGAAAATTTTGGCACAAAGTTCTTATGCTTGCAAATTTGTGATGTGAAAAAGCCCAACCGCATGACTTTGCTAGTTCTGGGTTAAAAGATAGCTACAATGGTCCTTGCTTGCGTATGGCATTCTTGGCTATTTTTTCGTAGTCTTGCGGGCTTTTGTAGCTTTCTTCGCGGTTTTTGTCCCCTTACGAGTAAACTTTCCACGTCTTTTGGGCTTTTCGTCGAGCATTTTCTTTGCTTCTTCGAGGGTAATTTTCTTCGGATCTTGGTCTTTTGGGATTTTGACGTTGTTAAAGCGACCTGGGCCCTTCACGTATGGTCCATAAGCGCCAATAATAATCATAATATCCCCCCAATCGGCAATGATCGAGTCGATTTTGGCTTGATAAAGTTTCTCGGCAGTTTTGAGGTCGATTGTATATGGATCATAATCTTTGATAGGGATATTATATTTTCCGGCTTTCAAATATGGTCCGAAGGGACCGCCCGCAGCGATGATTTCAGCGCCATCTTTAGCTTTGCCGAGGCTGCGGGGTAAGGCTGGAAGAGCTAGTTGTTTTAGGGCGGCTTCGAGCGTGACGGTTTTTTCAGTCATTCCTTTCGGGAGTGGAGCGAAACGTGGTTTTTCACCGGTGGTTTTTTCATTGTCGCCGAGCTGGATGAACCCGCCGTTTTTGCCGATTTTGGCATAGATTGGTTGGCCGGTTTTTGGATCTTTGCCGAGTTCGCGTGCGTTATTGTAACGAGCGGCTTCGTCGGATTTTAAAACCTCTTTTTGGAATGGTCCATAGAAATCCCGTAACATTTTTACGCGTTCGAGTTTTGCTTCGGCGATTTTGTCGAGGTCTTCCTCGATGTTGGCGGTAAACTTATAATCAACAATATTGTTAAAATTGTCGGTCAAAAATCCGGCGAGTAATTCACCGATAGGGGTCGGTAGCAATTTCCCTTTTGTTGAGCCAGTTTTTTCGGTGACGATTTCGCGATTAATTTTTCCTTTTTCAAGTTTCAGTTGAATAACTTCGCGCGGTTCGCCTTCGGACTCTCCCTTCACGACGTAACCGCGGGTTTGGATGGCAGACATGATGGTCGCGTAGGTCGAAGGACGGCCGATCCCAAGCTCTTCGAGTTTCTTCACAAGTGAGCCTTCGGTGTAACGAGCAGGTGGTTTGGCGAAGTTTTGACGGGCGGTAATTTCGCTGGCTTTCAAAGCATCGCCACTGTTCAGCGTTGGTAATTCATCTTCTTTTGCGCGACCAGTGACTTTTAAGAAACCGTCGAAAATGATTACTTCGCCCTTAGCTTCGAACAGATACTTTTTCCCAATGTCGGTTGTAATTAGTGGACTTTGTCCTTTTGATTTGGGTGTCGCCTTGGAAGATTGGGCAAGCTCATCTTCTTTCGTGTGACTACAAATAGCTACAACAGTCTTTTCAGTTTTGGCTTCGGCCATTTGAGTGGCCAGAGTACGATTTCGAATGAGCTTGTATAGTTTTCGTTCATAATCATTCTTTCCTGCGACTTCTTGCTCGATATGGGTCGGTCGGATCGCTTCGTGGGCTTCTTGTGCACCGGCAGATTTTGTCTTGAAGTTGCGCACTTTGAGATATTCTTTTCCGAAAGTATTTTCGACGAAATTAGCGGTCATCGCGATGGCTTGTTTTGAGAGGTTGAGGCTGTCGGTACGGTGATAAGTAATCAAACCAGCTTGATAGAGAGCTTGGGCGGCGGTCATCGTTGTGCGAGTAGAAAAACCAAGGCGCGAGTTGGCTTCAATTTGCATTGAGGCAGTCGTAAATGGCGGAGCGGGGCGACGGACGCCTGGACTAGTTGTGATGTCGGAAACTTCGAAATCTGCTTCAGAGATTTTTTCGAGATAGTTTGTGACGGTTTTTTCTGTATCAAAAGTATGGTCGAGCGTAGCAGAAAGTTCGTCTTTTCCCTTTGTGAGGAATTTTCCGGTGACTTTGAACTTTGCACTGGAGGCGAATTTTTCGATTTCCTGCTCGCGTTCGACGATGAGGCGAAGAGCTGGACTTTGGACACGTCCAGCGGAAATTGCGCCAGGGACCTTTTTCCGCACTACGCCCGACAAATCGAACCCGACCAACATATCCAAAGTCTGGCGAGCTTGTTGCGAATGAACCATGTCCATATCGACATGGCGAGGGCTTTTGATAGCGGCCTCGAGCGCGGGCTTAGTAATTTCATGAAAAGTGATGCGATTGGTGTTTTTTGGGAGTTTCAGAACTTCCATAAGATGCCAAGAAATTGCTTCACCTTCGCGGTCTTCATCGGTCGCGAGCCAAATTGTGTCAGCGTCTTTCGCGGCTTTTTTCAGCTCGGAAATAATTTTTTTGTGGTCAGGATCGATTTCGTAAGTCACATCAAAAGTCTCTTTGTCGACTTTGGTGTCTTTTCGGATGTGTCCGACTGAGGCAAGGACATGAAAATCCTTGCCGAGGTATTTCTCGATGGTATGAGCTTTCGCAGGAGACTCGACAATGACTAAATTTTTCGACATATATTATTTAGTATAGCATGGGTGTCAAGTGCAAATATGAAAAAGATCCGGCGGTTGTTGCTTGCCGGATCTTAAGTGGTGGAATTTTGAAAATTAAATTTGAACTGGCTCTCCGGCGAAAATGATTTCGCCGTTATGATCACATAGATCATTAGCAAGTTCGTTAATTCTCCACTCAGTGAGTGGGTCTTGGCCTGCTTCGCGGGTGTAGATTATATTAGATCCGTCTCCGACAGTGAGATCATAACTTATATTCCCCCATTGATCTTTCTCTAAGGAATAGATTATCTGTAGAGATACACCCAGTGGCCCGTCAACGTCATTTTCGGCGCTTACCCGGATCATAATTCCCTGATCGGGTGAGTTAAAATCGTGTGACATCTCGCAGGGATCGACATTGCTCACCCTCAGAATGGGAATTTTGTCGAAATATCGTTTCAAAAAGCATGCTTCGACAAAATAACGGCATTCGAAAACGATCGGCGCTGCTTCTTGGTTGATGGGCGGCAGTCCTAATTTTTCTGCCATCTGCAAGTCGATAAGTTTCAATGCTTCATAAATAACATCCTTTTTCATGGTATTCACCACCTTTCTAATGTGCTGTTTTCCCCACCAAAAAGCCCCAGGTAAGGGTGGGCATCACCTGAGGCTATTTGGCCCTATAACGCATCGCTTTTCGACTCCGGAGAGCCCGGAAGCACGACCCACCTCACACAAACACGGGGCCCGCCGGTTATAGGGATTGCTATGCCTTCGAAGCTTCCCTAAAAGTGGAGGTAATACTTATAAGCCGATAACCTTAGAAGAAATTATCGACCCTAGGGGTTTCAAAAGCACGCAACTTCTGTTAGCTTAGAGCTAGGCTCTGGCTAACTGAAATTATGATTTATTTAGGTACAGTTGGAGTTAATAACCCTAACTGTTAAGCATTATAGCACACGGAGAATTAAATGTCAACACTTTTTTCACAAAAACTTTTAAAAAACAACGAAATTCGACCCCAAGAGGCTGATTTTACAGAGGTGTTAGAGTCTATTGCGGTTACGCCTAAAATGTTATATTTTTATGGAAAAATACCCGAAAAACGGTTAAAATCGGTGGCAATTGTGGGCACGCGCAAACCGACAAAATATGGCGAAAACGTTGCGTATCGGTTGGCTTATGAAGTGGCAAAACGTGGTGCGGTGGTGGTGTCGGGATTAGCTTATGGGATTGATTCAATTGCGCATCGTGGAGCCTTAGATGCGGGTGGGTTGACGGTGGCGGTGTTGGGAACGCCGATTGATGAGGTTTATCCGAAGGCGCATTTACCGCTCGCGGAGCGGATTGTAAAACAAGGCGGAGTGGTGATGAGTGAACTCAAACCGGGGCTGAAGAAAAATCAGGACTATTTTCCGAGAACCTGTTTTTTGGAGCGTAATCGGATTATTTCGGGACTAGCGGACGTGGTAGTAATTCCAGAGGCGGCGGTGCGTAGTGGGTCGCTCAACACGGCGGCGCATGCGCTAGAACAGGGGCGAGAAGTTTTTGCGGTACCAGGAAACATTGATCATCCTCTTTCTCAAGGTTGCAATAAATTGATTCGCCAAGGCGCGATGCCGCTGACGGGGTTGAATGATGTTTTGGGTCTGTTGTTCCCTACTAAGAAGGCTTTGAAAAGCCAGAAGAGGCGGCTAGTTGGAGATACGGAGGTGGAAACGCAGCTTTTGGAAGCGATCGCGACAGGAGTGAGCGATGGTGAGGAGATTATGACAGAAGTAAGGATTGGCGCGGCGGAGTTCAATCAGACGATGACGATGCTGGAGCTAAAAGACCGTATTAGGCCGCTCGGGGCGAATCAGTGGGCGCTGAAATGATAAGCTAGTTGACTTTTTTGATGAAGTGTGCTATCATGATTGATGAATGCTACTGGTAATAGCGCCAGTAGGAAATTTTGCTCTTTAGAAAAGGAGGGTTTCTTATGACCAGAGAGGAAAGGAAACAAGAGTTGGTAACAGAGGTTAGCGATCATACTGCTTTTGCAGTGGAATGTGGGCCGAACGATGAAGATCTTAAGGCATCTTTTCACTGGGGAAACACTGACCAGCAGAGGGCGGTTGAATTTACGGTGCATCCGTATATCGTTGATGTAGACAACATGACGACGCAGCCATTCAAGGGCAATTCTTATACTCTTGGTGTTGCCGTGAGGCAGCTTGGCTACGTATCGGCAGATGATCGTGTGTTTAACGTGTGGGGATATATCACGCATACTCCTAAGGGTACAGGTCAGCTGATGTACGAAGGTAGTGAATTCCGGTATGGGACGCTGATGCAGATGATCTATGACGCTGTTGCAAAAAAAGGCGTTGTGCTGCGGCTGCAGAGAAAAGCGAACAAGTACTACCCGGGCGTTAATCGGGAGTTGGCTTTTACACCTGGTCTCTGTCCTGGAGTTCTTGGTGACGATGCTGATGCTGATTACGCCATGTACGGTATGATGCCGCTCTCATTCCCGATTGATTTCGATGAATTCGACCCGGTGAGATGTATTCGTGAGGAGCTGGATAAACAGTTCACTTGGAATGGGAAGAAAAAGGATCAGCAGATAAAATCAGAGGTAGAACCTCGTGTGGAAGAATCGGCAGAGACTGCGGAACCGGAAGCTGAAACGACGGAGGCACCACAGGATGGAGAGCCTGAAGCTGAGACGGCAGACGAATCACAGACTGCGGAGTTGGTAGAAAGTGCTGAAACTTCTGAGGCGACCGTGGTTGCTGAAGAACCTGAAGTCGTTGAAGCTTCTGAAGGCTCTGTTGATGATGGAGTGCAACGCTTATTCCCGTTTGGAGGAAAGTGATTCCAGATCGACAAAAAATAGGTAACTTTTGGACGATCCCCGAAAGTATTTCTAGAAATACCCCCTAAGCCCGCGCAAATTGCGCGGGCTTTAAACGTTTAATGGGACTTTGCCCAATCGGCTACTTTTTTGATTCCCTCTTCTAGAATTGGCACGAGTTGGGCCTTTTCCTCAGGTGTAAAGCGGCTGAGGACGAACTTTGTGTCGCCGAGGCGTCGTCGAAGATCAGGATTTCCTGTCCCGAGCCTTAAACGAGCAAAATCGGATGTACCGAGATTCTCGATGACGGATTTCAACCCATTATTTCCACCACTAGAACCCTTTGTGCGAAAACGAGTTTTGCCAAAGTCCAGCTCAAAATCATCACAAACAACAATAATGTCTTCGGGCGGGATCTTATAGAAATTTGCGAAGTTTCGAACGGATTGACCAGAATTATTATAGAAATCTTGGGGTTTGATAAAAAGTTGGTCATTAGACTTTAGCCACAGGGCGTTAAACTTTGGTTTTGACCAGTCTAAATTGTATATTTTCGCATATAAATCAAGCAACAAAAAACCGAAATTATGTCGTGTCCAGTCATATTCGTTCCCAGGGTTCCCCAGGCCGACGATAAGATTCATTTTTTGGCTCCAATAAAAAATGGTGGGATTATCAGGGCTTGACTCCAAAAAATATCAGGCTATCCTGAACTTCAGACGCCAGCTTCCGAAATCTCCCTCTGGATGTATTATATCAGAACACATTGAGGTTTGCAATAAGCAAATTGATGAATATGGAGAATTGGCAGTGAACCGCTTAACGCAAACTCCCAAGGAGTTTAGTGAGGCTGAGTTGCAAGAAATCATCTCCTTATATCAAGCCGGTAAGGCCACCCGTGAATTAGGGGAAATGTTCAAGGTCAGTAAAAATACGATCGGTCGTCTTTTGAAAGAACAAGGAGTAGAAATTACCAGGAGCAAAGCCCAAGCCAAACTAAATGCCAAAAAGGCAATTTCCATGTATGAGGACGGCTTTACCTCTACACAAATCGCTAAACAACTTGGCGTAGGCGCGCAGACGATTCTTAGATGCTTAAAGAATCATGGTGTCACAATCAAGAGCAGATGGGATTATGAGCAGAAATGACTCTGCTTTTCCGACACAGCGGATGGCGAGACCGTTCCCCACGATTGAGTGCATTCTGCGGATAGACACCGCCAAAGTAAGTACATTTTTTGCCAGAAAGGCTTTTTTAACCACGTAAAATATGAGTCTTTTTATATCATAAAATTGTCTAATGTCAATAGTGCCATAGAGGGGAGTGACCCTTACCTGTGGAAAAATTGCGGCGTATTCGTTGCTGCTATGACTACACGCAGCAACGAATACGCTCGCACCAAGATAGTCAGCGTCTATAGTAGGAGGAAGGAGGGAGATAGGTTAAATGAGTTGAAGTAACGATACGGACTTCAACTATGGCATCTGATGCGTACAA
>CARTQV010000006.1 GCA_949070545.1 uncultured Candidatus Saccharibacteria bacterium
ACTAGCGATAGTTTTCTTTATTTGGGGAGACTGGATTATTTCTAAATTGACTGGTGGACGTTCAGGGATGTGGGACGCACTCAGTTCCCTAATATCGGAGAATGTACCATTCGAAACAGATGCAAATGGACGTACGAACGTTTTGGTGTTCGGAACTGAGGGGTACAATATGAATGGTGATGTTGGGAATACTCAACACGATGGCGCACAGCTGACTGATTCAATTATGGTGATTAGCTTCGATCAAGAGACGAAAGATGTGGCGCTCCTAAGCTTACCACGTGATTTGAGGGTGTCATCGGCTTGTTATGCGGGAAAAGTAAACGAGATTTTTACTTGTAATAATCCAGACGGAAATAATGAAGACGCTGGAGCAGAAGCAATGATGGAGGAGATTGGTGACGTCCTAGGGATTGACTTTCAGTATTGGGCACACGTGAACTGGGGCTCGCTAGTGAGTATCATTGATACGCTAGGTGGGATCACGATCACATTGGATGAGGATATTAATGATTATTATTTCACAGGCGTACGCGGAAAAGCAGGCGAACCAATCCATGTTGATGGAGAAACAGCGCTAGGATTCGCACGAGCGCGTCATGGTACGACTGGAGGAGACTTCACACGTGGTAATACACAACAAAAAATTGTTGAAGGCATCGTGCAGAAAATTGTTAACGACGGCATTGGTATTACGGAAGCGTTTAATATTATAAACATTTTAGGTGATAATCTACGTTCCAACTTCTCGACGGATAACATGAAAACTGGGGTAAGTTTCGTGTCAGAGTTTGATATGGCAAACATCCGGAATGTACCACTAGTGGATTACGAAAATAACATATATTATGTTACGACGGATTCTATAGGCGGGATTTCTTATGTGGTACCAGCAGCAGGTATGGATCTCAAGGGTTATGTTGCACAAATGTTTAGTAGCAACCCAGCTGTGCGTGAAGGCTCGACGATTGCAGTGTTTAATGGGACAGAAACGGCGGGTGTGGCCGGCAACGAGCAGACAAGACTCGAGAATGATCATTATCAAGTCAGCAGCATTGGGGACGCGCCAGCAGGCAGCTGTGGGGAAAAATATTGCGTATATATGTTAGATGATAGCAAAACGGCAACAAAAGCTGCGCTTGAAGAACGATATGGTGTTGGAGTGCGTGGAGCTGGCGAATTACCAACTGGAGTTTGGGCTGGAGACGCGAGTTTCGTTGTGATCATTGGGCAAGCGGACGGAGAGTAAGCGTAGAACCAGAAGTCAATAAGTCAGTGTGCTGGTCGTTACGACACGCTGATTTATTCTCTGTAGAATTCCTTATTCTTCAGTAATCTTCTCGATAATGAGTTGACGTTCGCGACCTTCACCTTCAGAGTGAGTTTTGATGTCAGAATAATCTTGTGCAACCTTATGGACAATGCGACGATCAGCAGCATTAAGATTCAGGCGACGCGAATTACCAGTCTGACGCACGGTGCGAATCCATTCTTCAGCCTGTTCGGCGATATGCTCAGCTCGTTGACGTTTGTAATCCGCAACATCGACGTTGACGCGAGTTAGTTCCCCGTTATGATTGATTAAAACCTGAGACACGATGTGTTGGAGTGCGCGCAAATTATTCGCTTCCTTACCGATCAAGAGTGAATTCATTGATGTCGAGGGGATCGAAAGTTGGATTACTTCATCATCACGTGTCGAGTCGACTGCAACATTAATTCCAAAAAACGACAACAAATCTTCGAGGTATTTGGTGGCGAAACGAATTGATTCTTCCTTGTTCATAAATATAACTCCTTTTACTTCTTACGCCCACGCTTTTTGCTCTTTGCGGTAATATGGGTCACTTTCGCGCCTGACTTTTTCTCTTTCACAATTTGGCCTTCTTCAATTTTATTCAGTTCATGAATAATCTTCTTGTCGGCTGAAATTTCCATTTCTTCGGTGTTTTTATTCAAAATATATCGTTGTTGTGCACCAGTGACAAGATTACTAATCAAATAATAGAATACCAGCGCACCTGGTAAGTTGATCATGATGAGAAGCATCATGATTGGCATGATTTTGGACATCTGGGCGGTCATAACAGCATTCATCTCGTTTTGGTCTGGCTCTTTGCCGTCAGCGGCATCTTTCATGAGCTGGCGGAAAGTGCGAGATTGTTTGGATTTTTTCGATGGGAGCTGTTGGCGTGAAAGCCAATATTGGGAAAAAGCGGAAGCGACAGCAAAGAGTAAGATAATTAATGCACTGACAGAAGTCAAACCGGGCTTTGTGTTTAAATTTACGATCCCGAAAAGTTTTGGTTCAAAACCATAAACTGGCTCAGCGGGAGTATTTTCAGCAGGAGATCCGGCATTCTTCCAGTCAGTATAAGCCTGTAAATCGGCCAGATAAGGCTCTTGCAATTCGATTACACGTGCAACGTTATCGATCTGACGTACAGCAGGATACGCACGTTTATCAAGATTATCACTCAGGGTTGGTTGCGCCATAACACGTACAGCGGTATAAAGAGCGATAAAAATCGGCAATTGGATGATGATCGTCAACATCGAACGAAAGGGCTTGATGTTGTTACGCTTATAGAGATCCATCATTTGGATGGATTCAAGTTGGCGATTGCCATTGCAATTTTTCTTGATTTCGGCAAGCTCAGGTTGGATTTTACGCATCATACGTGTCTGGTGAAGCTGGCGACGAGCGATTGGCCAGAGACAAATCTTTACTAGAACTGTAAAGAGGATAATCGCGAGCCCAAAATCACCTACAAGTCCATAAACTACAAACAAAATATTCGTGATTGGTCGCACAATCAAAAAATCAATTAACTCAAACATATTTTTATTATAACATAGAACTATTCGACTAGACTACGTTCTAGTAATTCATGGATGAGATAACGTAGCTCACGAAAAGGCATATCTTTGACGGAGCGATTAAAAACTACAAAAAGACAATCTTGGGGTGTTGTGAATTCGGGGAGTTCGAGGCGAATTGCCTCATAAATACGGCGACGGATACGATTACGCCCAACAGCGGATTTTAGGACCTTTTTTGAGACAACAACACCGAAACGTTGGATGTGATGGCTATTAGGAGCATAGACTAATGAGAGTACCGAAGTGCGAATCGTTTTCCCTTTCTGATAGGTATGACGAACTCCGCCCCGAGAATGAAAACGATATTTTTGTGACAACATAATGATATTATAGTAAAATATCTTCCCACCGTAAATGCGGGAAGATAGGTTTTAGGCGGATAATCTCGCGCGACCTTTGATACGGCGACGCTTGAGGACTTTTTGTCCAGTGCGAGAATTATTACGCTTCATGAAACCATGCTCAGCTTTGCGCTGGCGTTTGTGTGGTTGGTGCGTTCGTTTTGGCATATAATAATTCTTTCTGTGTAATTAAACAAATTCTTGTTTTAGTATAGCGTAGTTTTCCACTTTTTGCAATAAGTTTTCCACATATTCTATAGGTCTTCATTTCTAGTTGTGGAAAAGTCTACCTCTGTCAGTGGGGATTTGATATTATGCCATAGAAAAATTATTGGCAAAACTGTGGAAAAGTCGGGGATTGTTTGGTATAATTAGGGTAAGAGAAGGAGGAATATAGGGGTTTATGTTTGATGTGTGGAAAAATGTGCTAGCGGAAGTAGAGCAGACGATTTCGCACGAGCAATTTTCGACATGGTTCCCTAATACTAATCTAGCGGGCATTGAAGATAATATTGTAACGATCAGTGTTCCAAATGTGTTTAAGCTCAAACAGCTACAGGTGAAATATTCGGACATTCTAAAAACGGCTTTTGCTCACAATAATATCGAAGTTAAGGATATCAAATATGTTGTCCAAAGTAGCACAAAACCAAAAGTTAGAGCGCGAGAGGTTCCGGTAAACTCTAGAGATTTACTAACCATGAACTCAGTGAAACCTGCGGCGAATGTCGGAATGAGAAGAAGTAGTGAATTCCAGACAGGACTAAATATGAAATATAGTCTAGCAAACTTTGTGATTGGCTCGAATAATGATTTAGCGGTGAGTGTAGCACGAAATATTATTGATAAACCGGGTGGGAGTTATAACCCATTCTTCCTCTATGGCGGTCCAGGGCTTGGGAAAACTCACCTCGTGCAAGCAATTGGGAATGAACTTTTACACAAAAATCCAAAATTGAAAGTTTTTTATACACCAGTTTCGAGTTTTTATTCGGATTTCATTAACTCCGTAAAGAGTGGTAAGGGTAATGAGTTCCATCAAAAGTTCAAGAAGTTGGATGTTTTGATTATTGACGATTTTCAGATGATTATGAATAAGGATGCTTCACAGGTGGAGTTCTTTGACATTTTCAATGAACTTTATGGACTCAATAAACAAATCATTGTAACTTCGGATCGATTACCAAATCAGATTAAGTCAGTAGATGAACGTTTAGCATCAAGGCTAACATGGGCAGGGGCGTTTGATTTACAGCTGCCGAAATTTGAGGATAAGTGTGCAATTCTAAAATCAAAAGCTGAGTTTAACAATGTCGAAGTCGAGGACGAGGCAATCGAATATCTCGCGGAAAATGTGAAGACGAACATTCGCGATCTCGAGGGAGAATTCAATCATTTGCTCGCGGTGGCAGATTTAAAAAATATGACGCCGCTTGAAGTAATCCGAGAAGGTTATGTCAATACAGCGAAGAATCCCCAGAATAAAACAATTTCTCCAAAACATGTCGTAGAAAAAGTGGCAAAATTTTATCAGATTACGACGAAAGAATTATCTAGTAAAAGTCGAGTGGCACATATCAAGAATGCCAGACAAGTTGCAATGTATATGCTTTCAAAAGAGCTCGGGATGAGTACTCCAAAAATTGCATTAGAGGTGGGAGTAAAAGATCATACGACAGTGATGCATGGAATCAAAAAAATTGATGAGGATTTGAAATTGAATTTTATCTTGCGTGATCAAATTGTGGCAATTCGGGAGAAGATTTATGAATAGGATTGTGGAAAAGTTGTGGAAAAGTATGCGAGAAAGCTTGTGGGGAAAATGTGGGAAAGTTTTCGAGGAGTTGTGGAAAAAAGAGATTTCCACATTTTTTGGTGATACTTTACACAATTTTGGGATAATTGGGGAAAGATTTACAGGTAGTTTTACACAGTGGTTTATATCTGTTAGCGGATGGTTTTACACATTTTCCACAAACCCTACTATTGCAACTACTAAATTATTAAAAATAATATTAATAAAGGAGTGAGGATGGAGATTAAGATTGTTCAAGAAAAATTAGCAAAAGCACTAAATAATGTTAGTCGTGTAGCGGCAGGAGTGAGAGCTTCACTTCCGATTTTAAATAATGTTTTGATTAGGGTTGATGACAATAAAGTTAGTCTCACGACGACTAACTTAGACATGGCAGTGGTAAGTTTTTTGCCGGCGAGTCAATGCAAAAATGGAGTAGTGACGGTGCCAGCGAGATTGATGGCGGAATTTGTGGGAAATTTACCGAAAGGTGAAGTGGTTGGTATCGTGTCGGAAAATGAGAAGGTTACGATTCGAGCGGGAGAATATAGTTCGACGATTAATGGGGCGCTTGCGGATGAGTTTCCGGAGTTGCCAGAAATTGACGAAAAGAAGGCAGTGCGATTCCAGATGGGGGTAGAGGAGTTTAAGGAAGGATTGTCGCAGGTGATGATTGCGGCAAGTAATGACACGACGAGACCGGCGCTCACTGGCGTGTATTTTAATACTTTTGAAGGAACTTTATATCTTGCGGCGACAGATGGATATCGGTTAGCGGAACGAAAGTTTATCGAAAAAGTTGAGAGTGAGGTAGCAGCAATCGTGCCGACGGTGAGTTTGCAGGAAGTCCTGAGAAGTTTAAATGATGATGTGGATGAAATTGAAATTTTATTTGATGAGACGCAGGTACGATTCCGAATGGGGGAGATTGAGGTAACATCGAAATTGATTGATGGTTCGTTCCCTGATTATCGACAATTAATTCCAAAAGAGACGGAGATTAGTTTAGAACTAAAGCGTGATGAGCTTGTGCGGATCACGAAACTGGCAGCGTTGTTTGCGAAGGAGGTTGGTGGGTCGATAGTGTGCGAGGCGAGTCAGGAAAAAGGTGGGTTCATGGTGGCGTCGGTTGCAAATGAGTTGGGAGAAAATAATTCAGAAATTAAGATTGATATTAAAACTGACGGAAAGGTGACACTGAATTCGCGATTCTTACTAGACGCATTGAATGTTCTCAGTGGAAATGAGGTTGAATTTGGGTTTTCAAATAAGTTGGATCCGGTGGTTCTCAAAGTGAAAAAGAAGACAGATTATATTCATATCATTATGCCGTTGAAGGGGTAGAGGTGGTTGTTCGAAAAATTCGGTTAACTAACTTTCGAAGCCATGCGGATTTTTCGTTGGATTTTTCGGAGCAAATTACAGAGATTATTGGGCGAAATGGTTGGGGAAAAACATCGATTCTTGAGGCAATTTATGAAGCGTTGCAGGGGAAAAGTTTCCGGGCGGTGGACCGAGAAATTGTGAGGCGGGGTGAGGAATTTTATCGAATTGAGTTGGAATATGAGGATGGACGAAGGGTTGTGGTGGCTTTTGATGGAGAAAAAAAAGAGTTTTTGGTTGAAGATAAAAAGACGCGGAGGTTACCAAAGAAACTGAAATATCCGATTGTGCTTTTCGAACCAGATGATCTTCGACTGATTGGAGCGAGTCCAACAAGTCGGAGAAATTATTTTGATCGAATGTTTGGACAGTTGATGGAAAAATATAGTGTAGCCCTAGCGCGATACAATAAAGCTTTGAAGCAACGAAATGAGCTGTTAAAACGAGAATTTGTGACACAGGCGGATCTTTTTTCTTGGAATATGTTGCTCGTACAATATGGGGTGGAGGTGATGAAGATGAGGAGTGAGTGGACAAAACAGATTGGTGAAAAAATTACGGAAGTTTATCGGTCAATTGCAGATAATGAGGATGAGATTGGTCTGAGGTATATGACAGAGGTGTCGGGTGAGAATGAGTTTTTGCGGGAACTTGAGGAGAGATTTTCTCGCGATGTGATGCTTGGGCATACGAGTTTTGGAGTACATCATGATAATTATGAGTTTTTTTTCAACGGAACGAGGGCAGATGGGTCGGCAAGTCGAGGTGAGGTGCGTTCAATTGTGATTGGGTTGAAGTTTATTGAGGCGGAAATGGTAGTAGAGGAGATCGGAAAAAAGCCAGTCGTATTGCTTGATGATGTTTTTTCAGAGCTTGATGAGACGAGGCAAAAATGTTTGGTGAAGAACTTTGAGGATAATCAGATTGTTTTGACGGCAGTGGGGAGGAGTTAAAGATTATTGGCAGTATTAAGAATATCTAATGGAATATTTTTTGGTGTGTTAGATGTTGTTAGAATTGGATATGGCTGAGACAATAATTCCCAAGATGGTCCATTTCTTTTTAGAATAACTTTAAATGTTGCTAGATCTCGATTTTCTGTAGTTCCAATAATTAAAGTTGTGTAGTAATAGTCATCGATGACAGCACCGTTACCTACTTGAAGGGTTTTCACATCGTTGTATATACTACTAAGAAAACTTTTCGGATTGGAATCATTGCTATTCCCCGGATTTTGAAATGGATAAGAAAAATCTTGGTATGTGAATTGAATATTGTATTCGGCTACAGTTCCGTGTTCTGCGAGTCTGGCGAGATCGGTTAGGATACCAACGGCTTGATCGAGTGATGCTTGAGGTGAACTTATAGAAATAATTAGGGATCCATTCATAGCGTAATTGTAATCCAGTGTAAAACCTTCTTCGTATGGGAGATAATTGATAATGGGATTATTATCTTCGCTTTGGAGAATGTTTTTATAAACGATTTGGTAATCGTCGGGAACAAAACCATTATCGCGAATATATTGAAGAGCTTTCTCGTGGTTTTCACCAGTATTATCAGTAATTTGAAGACAAAAACCACCTTCACATCCTTCATAATCACCATAATCAATACGGTAACCATCTTCAGAGTTGATGTATGGTAAAATTGTTACGATTGGGTATTGTTTTGCAAAATCGTCAGAAGCTATTTCTAGTAGTGCTTCTTCAACCATAACGAAACGATCGTACTCCTCGCCACTTTGATCCAGATACCATTGTTCCCCACTTTCTTTATTATTTAAAGAAACGTAAATATAGCTTGTTTGATTTTTCTCAACTTTGAAGGTTATTTCTTTGGTTTCAAAACCGTCTGCGGAAACTATAGCTGTAAATTCTTCGTCCTTAGGGGTAGTTTTTATAGTTTTTTTCGAAGGGTAAGTTTTGCCGTCTATTTCGACTTTGGCGAAAGTTGGGGCAACTAGAATTTCGACAGTAGCATTTCTAACTCTATCAACAATAAACAGAGCAATAATTAGGACAAATCCACAAATCGTTGCAATAATTATGGTTTTGATAGTTTTTTTAGAAAGAATAGGTTTTTCTTGCATATTATTCATTTCCTCCAGTTCTACCTATAAAACGAAATTGTTTGAATTTTTTTGCATAATTAAGGTTTTCTTGAACAGTTCCCTTTACTAGGCCAGTTTCGTCATCAAGGGAAGCTTGAACTCTCCTTATAGTTCCATCCGTATCTTCGGCAGCAATCCAGATATGAGAATTATTAACAAAGATATCTCCAGCTTGAATCTTGTCGGTAGACTTTGCGCCACCCGCGTCAGAGATGAGTTTATATAAGTCGGGGTGATTAGACATATAGTTAGATTGATTGTCTGTGACTCCTTTATCGAAGTTGGGGTCAACACCGGAATAAATCACAACAGAAGCAACAAATTGATTACAGGCTAGCCCTTCTCCGCCTTGACCATAATTACCAAGAACTTTTTTCATAGCATCTTTATAAGATTGGCGTGCTTTTTTGATTTTACTACTATCTTCTTGCCATTCTTTCAGAGGCCAGGCTAAGTCGATAGCTGTTTTACTGAGATTACCATTTCCTTGGGCAGCACTAGTATCGCAAACATCGTATCCTTTACTACTAGAATCATTGTTAATTGCATCCATAATAAGTTCACGGTATTTTTTTTGACCTTCGGCGTTTAAATGAATACCGTCTGGTTCCATATATTTGTTTGCGTCTTCACCAATTGTTCGAGCGTATGGTATTACAGAAACATTAGAATGAGAGCTAGCAAAAGCTTCCATAGCGGTGTTAGTTTTTTCAAAGTTTTTTTGGATATTTTCTTTAGTGGAGAAATTGGTAACAAAGAAGAGTTGATTGTCTTTCCCTACAGCTTGATAAACTTTTTGGAGGTCAGATTTTTTCAATCCGCCAGTGTTGTTGGTCCCAAGAGCGAAAATCACGATTTTTGACAACTTGTTGTCCTTTTTGAGATCTTTGAGAGTGCTGATACCAGCACTCCAACTACGACCTATTTCGGCATTGATGTAAGCTTTATCTAATTTAGCGATAAGGTCTGTTCCGGCAACCTTTTGTTTATCGCTTTTTTTAGTAATACTAACAGTCAGGGAGTCGCCAATAATTGTAACATTGGAACCGTCAGTACTTGTTACTTCACTGGATTCCCCACCATTAGAAGAGGGTGCAGAATTGGCGTATTTTTCGTAGGCTTTTTTAGCAAAGTCCCGGCGTTTATCGGTGGCTTGCCAAAGACCATTAATATGACTTGAGCCTGAACCATATTGTCTTCTTGCTTGATCTTTTGCTTCTTGTGATGTTAGGACGCGTCCGTTGCCGTGAGAACTACCAACACAACGTTCAACGGTAACCATAAAAAGTTCAGCGGCAACTTCAGGATTAGTTACATTTTTTACAGCTTTTATATAGTTATTCCAGCGTTTATCGCCCCAGTTTTTGTTTGCGACTAGATAGTCGAGTTCGATTTTGATAGCTTTATCATTCGCACCTTCTGGGACTTGATCAATGGTTTTCCCCCAGTAGTTGCCAGCATCTTGTTCAACTTTATCTATCATACCTTTTGCGTCAGTTTGGTAGATGCCATAATATTTACTATCTCCTGTATGGCTGTATGGATTATAGCCACTTTCGGCTTCAAGGTTGCCAAGAACCCCAGCAATAGCGGCAGGATTGTCGGAAATTCCATTAATGTTGGCGGTAACGAAATAATTCCAGACTTTCGCAGCATTACTATCGCCAGAAACGACCCCGGCACTACCATTAGCAATATCGACGCAGTTGTCGCTAGGGTTGTAATAATAAATACCATTAGCATCATAAAAGTCTAAAGTAGAGGCATCTGGGATGCCGGCACCACTAGTAGCGGCAAAAACAGAGTTAGAGAGAATAATAGAGGATACTCCGAATACGGCGAAAAGAGTTAGAAGATTTTTGAGAATATTTTTCATTATGCGGTTGTGTGACTCCGGTTACGAATATCAGTATAAATGATATATTGTTCAGCGATGAGCGTCTCAGTCTCTGGTTCTATAAACTCACTTGACTCAAAGTGGATATGGTTTTTCTGAATTTCTTCAGCGACGAATTCACCGTTTTTGTAATCTGTTGTGTCGCCATTCATAGCGATACGAGATTTAGCATCGTAGTTTTCGATAAAATCAGTATATTCGAGAACAGCGAGAACGGTTTCGGCGTTTTCTTTCGTGAGACCAGAAATGCGGGCAAGGTATCCGGCAGGAGAATTGTCGAGAGGGTGTTCGGTTTCATATTTTTCTTGGTAAGCTGTGACGGGGTTTTGGGAATCTTCGTAGGCACCCATTTGTTCGAGGATACGCTGATCTTCAATGTAGCGCTGATAATATCTGTAAGTTTCCCAATCGCTATTTTCGGCACTATTGACGCAAGCTTCGCCAGTTGCCCATTTAAGGTTCTCTACTTTGTATGTAGCATTATATAAATCGGTTAGTTCCCCGATAATCGGAATGGAATTAGTTACTGTATTACCTGCTTCAAGATCTCCAAGAATATTGGAGTCAACCATACCAAAAGGCGAATCACGCCCATCACAGTAAGTAATATATTTGGCTAGATCCGTATTATCCTCCACGGTGCAGTTGCCATCGTCATTGCAGTCTAAGACTTGACTCATTTTGTCTATAAATTGATCATCATCTGGCGCCATATCAATGAGATCGATATCGGTAGTGGTAATGGGGTTACAGTAGATGTCGCCGGCAGCGTCAATACTATTGAGTTGGTCACATTTTTGTCCAAATGTTGTCATATATGAAGAGTCTTCGCCGGTTGCCATGGCACTGTTTGTGAGAGAGGCGATTGAAGATGAAGTAAGCCTGGTCATGGTACTAAAATTGGAAATAGCAGATTTTGCGGTACTAGATCTAGTAGTGAGAGGTAATAAACTATAAGCGATACTCCCTAGAAAAGTATTTTTTGAACTAATATCGAATGGGCTGCGGTTTAAGCGGTCGGTCTCTGCTTCCATAGCAAGAACTTCTTGATTGACTCGATTGTAGGCAAGAACGGCTTCTTCGGATGATGGAGATTGCCCGCTGCCTGAGCGTCCAATGCGTGTGTTGGCGGCGGAAGCTCCGCGTGCGAGCATTTCCCCAGCTGGAATTCCTGTTACAGTTTCAAAAACATTAGTAAAAAGATATTGAGCAACGGTAGGGACAATGAAGCTGATTGCGGTAGAAATAGCGATACCAATAGCAGTACTTACGACGAAATCAAGAGCGAGTTGACCGATGAGTGAAATACCAGCAGTAGAAATGGCGAGACTAACAGTGCTAACAATAGACGCAACTGAGCCTACGACATTTGCTCCAGTGCAAGCAAGGACCGCTCCTGTTGACATGTCGAGAGCTTTGGCAATAGAACTCATAGTGCTTTCTAGTGAATAATGGGTGTTGGTGGTGTTCTGGGCGGGAGCTTTGGCGAGCATCATTTGTAGACCATTGGCTTCGATTGGGGCTCCAGTAACTTCGACTTCTTCGGCTTCACCTTTTATTTTATAAGATTCACCATCTTGACTAATTTTGATTTTACTAGAATCAATATATGAACTAGTGGTGGGGGTAGTGAGTGTATTGAGGACTTCGTTCACTGCGGAACTACTGCCGTCCCCGGCCATCATTTTGCTAGGATTTTCCATAATAGTCATATAGTAGTTGATTGACTGATATATTTGGTTAGCAGCGACCGCGACGGAAATCATGCTACCAACTTGCATAAGTGCGCATACTCCATCGGCAGCTTTGGCAGCTCTTCCTGCCATATCACCAACATAGCTTTTTGCTTTTTTGTTGGCTTCAGTAGAACTATTGTTAGTTTCACCATCAAGGCCAGTATCGTGGACTGTTTTTTCAGTAGTAGTGGTCGTTTCGTTACCATCAGCATCGGTTTCGGTTTTTGTTTCTTGTTCTTTGTGGTCGGTTGTAATGTCGGTTGTATCACCGTCGAATTTACTCTTTGCAGTGTCACGAAATGATTTCATATCAGCTTCGCTGTCACCAGATTGTTTGAAGTTTTTGAACAAGTTGCGAGAGATACCCAATTTGTTATAGATCTTTTTAGCGACATTATCAAAAAATCCAGCAACGCGACCACGTTTGGCCTTCATATATGCATCACGGAATTTTGTGTCATTTTGAAACTTACTGATAAAATCGTTAGCGGAGATGGTTTCGCCATTAAATTTTAGAACACGTTTCTTCCCATGTCCTTCAACTTCGATTCCCTGGGCTTTCAGGCGCTTTTTCATATAGCCAGTCATTTTGGTGTATTTTTTGACACCTTTCCCCTGCCAGGTATTTTCAACGGGCAATTCCCCCCCAAGCATATATCTCATAATGCGGGCCTGACGTTTTGTGTAACTGGCGTTTTGGGTGTCGGTGGCTTCAGTGGTGAGCTTTTCAAGGGCTGAGGCTAATAAGGAATGGGTGCTGCCGAGGAAGGCACCTCCACCAGTGAGTAGGGCAACAATCGTGCCGATGACGGCGAGTTTCTTTCTTGATTTTAAGAAACCAGTTTTTTTATTTTTTCCGCTACTTCTTCCTTGTCCTGTGAAAAATGATTTGTTGCCAGATAAAGCTGATTGTTCGGCGTCACGGAAGGTTTTGGAGGCGTCTTCATTGTTTCTTGCTTTTCCGCCATTAACAACGCGGAGTTGAGAGTTGAATGATGAATCAGAATCGAAGTTGTCTGACTTTCCACCTTTGATTACTTGAAGATTCGGGCGATAATCAGCTCGATCCATACCTTTATATGGATCATTTGGCGCTAAAGCGCTACTTCCGTCAGTGTCGTATCTTCCCATTTACTATATATTATATACTATTATTAATACTACTACTGATCTCCTCCTGGGCGAGTAGTAATTAGTGATTCTTCGGTTTCGGAGGCGATGATTTGAATGTGAACGTGGTTGGCGCCGGCAAAGAAAAGACCTTGGCCGACCGGGAAGTTGGCGAGGCGCTTCTTTTCTTCATTGGTTAGCTTAAACACGTCGGATAAAACATCGACGGCGCTGGCGCTTTGTTTCAGTAATAATTGCATGGAAGAGTTAGCGACGATGGCGCGGCCCATTTTTGAACTCATGAAGTCTTCGACGTCCTGGGTAATAGTTGTGAGGCCGAGATAATATTTCCTGGCGCGTTTCGCGAGACTGAAAAGGAAGTTCGCTGAATCGTCATATTTCATGAGTTGCCAAGCTTCATCAACGATCAGGAGGCGTTTTTTCTGTTCGGCACGCACGACATTCCAAACGTGGCTGAGGACGATATACATCGCAACAGGACGCAATTCGTCTTCGAGGTCGCGAATATTAAATACAACCATCGGATTATTAATATCCACATTTGATTGCTGAGAAAAGATACCAGCAAAAGTTCCGGTGGTGTATTTGCGTAAACGCTGGGCAAGTTGTGGACCGGTGCCACCCATGTGAAGCAGAGTGTCGTATAAGTTAATAATGGTTGGTGGGGTGCTCTGGTGGGTCAGAGGGTCGCTGGTGATGCCAGCGCGAGCATAAGTGTCAATCAAAGCTTGGTCGAGGTCGGCTTCTTCGTTGGCAGTCAAGGCTGGGACAACTTGACCGTTGGCGGCTACTTGGTTCCCGCCAAGCATGAGACGGAAGAGGCCGTGAAGGGTGACGAGATTGGCGCGCAGGGCGTCGTTGGCGTCCTCGCGGTCGATGATTTTTGGAAGGTCGAATGGGTTGATACGGACATCGGAGTTCAGACTGAGGCGAATATAGCTGCCACCGACAGCATCGCAGAGTTTTTGATATTCGTTTTCTGGATCGATGATGATAATCTCAGAGCCAATCATCATAGAACGTAGGGCTTCGAGCTTCACGGTGAAGGATTTACCAGCACCAGATTTTGCGAAGACGACAAGGTTGGCATTCTCAAGACTAAAGCGGTCGAAGATAACGAGGCCGTTATTGTGCATGTTGACGCCATAGAGAATACCGTTTTCTTGAGTAAGGTCGGCGCTCGTGAATGGAAAACTGGTTGAGATAGCGCCAGTGTCCATATTGCGACGGATTTGGAGCTGGTCGGTACATTGAGGCATGGTGCTGTTCATACCCTGTTCTTGTTGAGAAGTGGCAACTTTGGAAAAAATCATTTGTTGACCGAGCAAAGTTTCAACTTTGTGTTGGACAAAGTTGAGTTCGTCTAGCGAATCGCCCCAAAGTGTGATGTAGAGGCCGAAACGGAAGAATTTTTCGGCGCCAACTTGGAGTTGATCGCGCAGTTCCTCGGCGTCGCTAATTGCGGCTTCGAGCTCTGGATCGCGGACTTTACCTTTTTCGGCATTGACTTGGTAACTTGCCTCAAGTTGGGTGACTTTCTTGCGGAGATTTTTCATAACGACGGTGGTTTCGACAGGGTAGATATACATCGAGACGTCTAGAACTTCGTCGATATTAATGAGGCTGGAAATCCAACCAGTATAAAGCGTGCGAGGGTAGCCATATACATACATAGTGCGGCCGTATTTTGTGCCGAGACGAAAATAACTGGAATGGATTTCGATGCTGCTCGGTGAGATGAGATCGCGAAGAGTGGTGATTCCCTGTTCGAAAGCTTGTTGGATTTCAGCTTGCTCGGTGGCTTGGGATTGGGCTGCGATTTCGGCCGCAGTAAGGTCGGTGGTAGCAGCGCGTCGTTTTTTTGCCATAATTATTTCTTAGTTCCTTTCTTGACGTAAGTTGTCGCTACTTTTGTAAAATCAACCAGTGGTTCACGGACGGCGGTATCGGGGTTGTTGAAGTTATAGAAAAGTTCACTGAGTTCTTTTGTGTTCAGACGGACGGATTGAATACCGATTTGGAAAAGGCCGGAAATAACTGATTCGACTCGGTTGTTGAGTTCGTCGATAGCTTTATTATAGACGTCGCGATTGATGCGGGTGACGGCGGGAGCCTTGGTCTTTCCGAAGGCTTTGAAGAAGTTCTTGGTTTGTTGGACAGCGGCTTCAAGATCGGCGGAAGCGTAATAAGGGATGATGATGAAGAAAGATTTGTCCATAATGTTGGCCTCTTGGGAAAGAATGTCGATGAAGTTGATGTAGTCATCCATAAGTACGCCAAGTAGCATGTTGTCGTTGTCGCGACGCAATTTGACAAGTTTTTCGATGTAAGGGGCGATGTCGATTTTTTGAGAACGGACGAGGATTTGGGTGGTGAAGTTGAGAGAGTTGAGGAAGTTTTGGTAGCTATATTCGACGCCTTCGCGTTCGGTTTCGGACATGAGGTCGAAGTTGATGGATTGGCAAGCGACGACTGCGCGGAAGGAACCATCTTTCATAATGACGAGACTATCGCGGAGCTCAGAAAATTGGAGGGTGGCTTGGGTGGAGAGAGGGTTCTCGACAACGTGTTGTTCGGGAATGGTAGGTTGGGCTGCTGGTTGGGGTTGAGGTTGTTGGGGGGCGATGTATTGATTCAAGTTGGCCTGCGCGGCGGCGTGGCGGTTGGTGTTTGCAAAAGATTGTGGAGCCATTGGACGAGGTGCGGCTGGAGCCATTGGTTGGCTAGCGGGAGCGGCGACAGGTTGCTGGGACATGGCAACTTGAGGGGTTATCTGTTGCCCTGCGGCTGGTGGTTGTTGGACAGGAGCACCAGGAACATTCCCTGCGGCTGGTGTGGCAGGCATAGTTGGTTGGTTTGGTAGATTATTTTGTGGATTCATGGTTCTCCTTAATGTAATGGCACATAAACTTCACTTTCGTTTTCTTTTTGAATACGGTCGGCCTGTTGTTGGATGGTTTCGACGGAAAAATCAGGGTTGTTGGCGAGTTCGTTGAGTTCGGCGGGGACAGGGACGGAAGGTTGAACGATGGCGTCACTTTGCTTCGGGGTTTTGTCGAGGGGCTGGATGACGCGTTGATTGGCGAAGTTGGTCGTTGCTTTGGCGGATTGTTGGTTATCGGGATTATAGCTTGATTGCTCGATTGCGGTGCGCATTTGGTTGACGACTTCGTCGTGGCGTGCTTGTTGTTCTTGGTCCATGAGGCTGTCAAGGCGTGTAGAGTGGCCGTAGTTATCGAACATATCGGTTGTATTATAAGCTTCGGCGTAGAATTCGTCACGCATAGGAGAGCTGGTGTTTTTGATGGCATATCCTTCAGAGTCAACAATAGCGGCGAGGAAAGAGAGACGATGTCCGGCTTCTTCTTCGGTGATATTGCGTACGCGAGAAGGTTCGACTTTTTTTGGAGCGGTGATGAGGATGGTCGAGTCGCTTTGGCCAGGGATCCAAAAACGCTTGTGAGATTTTAGATAGAAAGAAACGAGTGCCGCGAGATAAGTTTCCATGGGTTGATCTTTTTTTAGGGGGAGCGCCATGATGGCGAAAAAGAAAGCAAATGGTATAGGGATGATGGCGAGAAGTGGGAAAATCTGGAATAAAGCAACAGCTAGCATAACTAAACCGAATACTACCATAAGGTAGATGAACTGTCGGAAAGAAAACGGTCCAAGCAGCTTGTCATCTGCCTCGACATCTTGCGGGACTTTGTAACTAGCCATAGTTCTATTTTATCATATTGCTGGGTGGAAATCTAATAAATTGCCCACCAAAATCTACACCTCCTACCCTATATGATAGTGGTTTTGGTTTTCAATGTCAAGGCGATTAGTTGTCAGGAGAACTACCGATGATGGAGTCGATGAGCGAGATAATTTCCTGGTGGAGATTCTGTAAGCGTTCGGCCTCTTGCTCTCGGTATTCTTGGCTGTTGGTGGTTTGATCGATGGCTTCTTCGGTGGAGCCAATACGCTGGTCGGCATAAGCGGAGAGGATGTTTTCGGCGTCGCCGAGGTAGTCACGGAGGCGTGGGTTAGATTCAAAGTTGCTGCGGACCATGGAGCTATAGACGTCAGTGTTATATAAGTTACTGTTTCGACAGAGATCATTCAAGTCGTCGATGATATGTTGCAGGTCGTTAATGTAGTTGGCGTGCGTGAGGTCGTCATTCAAACGGCTTGCTCCGCCAGAGGTTGTACCGGTGGGTTGTTCGGCTTGGCCTTTTAGAGCGCGGATTTGAGCCTGGAAGCTTTGGACGGCGTTCAAGATGTCATCAGCGCTATGTTTCTTTGTTGTGATGTCTTCATTCGGAGCGATACGTTCAGTGACTGGAATAGAATCGTTGAGGTTATCGACTGCAAGATCACCAATAACACCGACGAAGGCTTCGAGGGCATCGGCAGTGCCACCCTTCTGATTGTCGAGGGTGTTCGGGCTGATACGGCGGTTCACGAAGCTGTACATTTGTTCCATGGCTTTTGCGAAAATACCATGTTTGAGGTAGTTGCGCTGGTCTTCGACAGTGAGAGTTGGGTCGGAATTAGCGATTTTCTCCCATTTTTGGAGCTCTTCATTGAAACGCATACCATCGAGATGTTCTCCATTGACGTTGCGATAATTTTTGATGTCTTGTTCCGGGAAGTAATAATCGAAGCGTTCAGGGTCCTTGATGCTGGAGAAAATGTTAGCGAGATCGTTGATGACGAAGGCATCGCTCTGGAGGAAGCGGGATGGTTTAGCGGCGACGGCCAAGCTCTGGAGGTTGGCGATGTTATATTGGCCGATAGAGGTGAGATAACCTTGGTTGGCTTGGGAGGTGAGCATGGCGGTAACGCCGGCATCGTGTTCGCTGTATTTGCTTTCGAGCATGGCGTCGGAAATACGGCTATGGTAGCGTCGGAGGCCACCAGTGGCTTCGCCTTCGGCATGCGCAAGACCGTAACTGATGTTGTAACGGCGGTTGATTGGGTCGCCGATCAAGACGTCTTTCGTGAGTAGTTCTTTCATGTAGCCAGCGTCGTCTTCGAAGACTTTTTGGACAACATCACCGTTATCATCTTTGATTTCCATGAAACGGACTTTTTTGTACTGTTTCTTTTTCGCTTCGCTGAAGCTGTCGTAGGTTGCTTTGTCGACTTCGACACCAGTATCTTTATTAACGGCAATATATTTGCTCCATTCTTGGTGTTTATAGGTATTACCATTTTCGTCTTTCATAAAACGATATTGGTCGTCTTGAATGACTTTGCCGTTGGCGTCAGTTTCGTAACCATTGTCGTTGATGTGTTCGGTATCGAAAACCATGCCACGAAAATCGCGTTTTGGGACGCCGAATTTGTTCACCATGATGAGAGCTTCACGGCGACGACGACCTTCAATTTCGGCGGATTCCTTGATGACTTGGCCCATGATGGTGGCTTCGCCGATGTGATTCAAACCGCCAGTTGCGCTGCGAACCAAACGGTTAAATTCATAGGGTTTGCGTGTCTGGTCGGTGACGGCTTTCATATAACGTTTTAGGAGATAATCTTGGTCGTTTTGGGCGATATTTTCGGCGCGGAAGGTTTGGGCCATGGAATCGACGTAAGCTTCGGCGTGGGCGCCAGCAAGCTTACCGGCATTCTTGCCATTAAAGATATCGCCAAATTCGGAAAGGTTGTTGTCGAGCATTTTTTGGGCATTGGCAGCAAGAGTGGCTTGGAGGCTGGCTTCTTTCGCGCGCAAAGTGTCTCTGTTTGGACGTTTCTTGTAGGTTTCATTGCCAAATTCATCACGACCAGTATAGCCAGCGAGGCGCTTCAAGGCGCGTTCATTAATGCGACCTTCGTTGATATTACGAGAGTTGGTGGTATCAAGTTCGCGACGTTTTTGACGTTCGGCGAGGTAGTTGCGAAGACGGGCACCGGTTAAGGCGCGGTTATTGCGCAGATAATGTTGGCGTGCCTTGTCGACGTGTCCGTCACCCCATCGGCCGATAGCACCACGAGCAGGATTACTGAGGCGATCAAGACCACTACTGATTTTTCCGAGAATTGAACCAGACATTTTTAGGAGTGAGGCGGAGAGGATTAGGGGTAGAACTTGGATGGCGAGGCCGAGCAGAACTTCGAACATGTTGTCGTTGGCGGCGGCGATGATGGCCCAGCCAGCGAGTTGGGAAGCACCAAAGAGGAAGGCGAACATCGGATAGAAGAAAAGCATTTGGAAGAAGATGTTTTTCCATTTTTCGAACCATTTTTCGGTGTTAGGGAGGAGATAGGCGACGAAGGCAAGTGGAGCAATCATGACAAGGATGGAGATGACGCCTTGGCGTAGGCTGACGGTAATGATACCGATGGCGAGAGAGATGATGGCGCCGATGAGAGCGAGGAGAACCATCCAGAAAATTGCGCCGATACCACCAGTGGCAATTGTGCCGATGGCGGCGATGGCGGCGCCACCGGTGAAATATCCTGCAAATTCCGTCCAGCTGATTTGGAGATTAGGTGAGTTTTGCTGCGCAGATGCCTGGATATTCTTGAGGAAATCGGTGATACTACTACCAATGATATTGCTGGTGTCGACGAGCAAAGAACAGGCTATGTAGCTGAGATTAACCATGATGACGGCGATGATGAGGCGTGGGAGGACGCGTTTGACGCCGTAGTTGTTGATGCCAAGTCCGGTGAGCTGGGAATAGATGACGAAGAGGATGAAGATAATGAAGACGATGTTGGTGAGGTCGCGCATATAGGACCAGACCTGGAAAATTGGGGAGGTGGTGTCGGCGATGAGGGGCTTCACGATGAGAAATTGTTCAATAAAACCATAAACTCGGTCGATGAAACGGCTGCCAGAGTTCAAGACTGGACAAATAATCCAAGAAACAGCACCAGCTTCTTGTTGGCAGATTGGTTCTTGTTCGTCTTCATCTTCTTTTTTATCTTCGTCTTCTTTATTTTCTTCGTCGGATTGGTCAGTATCGGTTTCGGTGGAAGTGTCAGGTGAACTTGGCTCGCCGTCGTTTTCGGTTGCGTTTTCTCCGGGGACGGCATAAACTTGGGTCACAAAAAGATGATCCGCACCGGTAGCGATACTGCCAAGGAGCAGGCTCGCGACCATGAGCAGGGTAAATATTACTCGCTGGAATATTTTTTTCATCTTTGATTCACCTAAACAGATCCCAATAAATTGGGTTATACCTTAATTATAGCACACATAAGCTCTATAGTCAATAGTAAATGCAATAAATCTTTTATATTTTCAATGCTTATGGTTATTTGGGCAGATTTTGGCGAGTTTTCGGCGCGGAAAGGTTGTGTTTTTGGTGGGTTTAGATTAAGATTAAATTATGAAACGAAGGATGAAAGTGTTGGTAGCTCTGGCGATGGCAGTGGCTGGGGTAGTGAGTTTAGCTCCGCGGCCGGCGATGGCACTTGGCGGTGAAAATTGTGGTGCGCCGGAGTTTTTGGGGTTTAAACCGTGGTATGCGGGGCTTTGTAATGCCAGTGATGAAATTCAATCACCGAGTGGTGAGGCTGAGCTGAGGTCGTTTATCTGGGTAATTGTTCTTAATATCTCATTTGACCTTTCGCTCGCGGTGGGGTTGCTAGCGATTGGATTTATCATTTATGGTGGATATATGTATATTATGTCGCAAGGTGATCCGGCGCGAGCAGCGAAGGGTAAGAAGACTTTGACGGCGGCGATTATCGGGACGGTAGTAGCGATGGCGGCGAGCTTGATTGTGAACACTGGAAAAGTAATTTTGATGATTAATGATATTGATGGTTGGAAATCAACTGAGACTGTCACGGATCAGGTGGAGAATATCTTTACTTGGGCTTATACCGTATCTGGGATTGTGGCGGTGGCGTTTATCGTGCGTGGAGCGGTTGAATATCTGACTTCGCAAGGTGATCCAGGGAGGACGAGCAAAGCGACGCGTTCGATTATTTTTGCGGTGGTGGGGCTGGTGATTGTGATTTTGGCGGCAGCGATTACGAACTTTGTAATGGGGTCGACTGGGAGTAACTTGTAATGAAGAAAGTTTTGGTGAGTTTCGGGTTGGTGATAATGGTGGTAGTTTTTGGGGTGATTGGAGTGATGACTCCGAGTGCGTGGGCGGACGAAGCAAATGTATGTGATGATAGCAATATATCGCAAGAGTTGAAGGATGCGGCGGGGTGTATGGGGAATAACAATGAGAAGACAGTGATGCCACTAGCGGAGGCATTGATTAATACGGTGCTCACAGTGGTGGGGATTCTCGCGGTAGGGGTGATTGTATATGGTGGGATTACGTATTCGACGAGTTTGGGTGATCCAGGAAAAACGACGAAAGCGAAAAATATTATTCTGTATGGTGTCGTTGGGCTTATTGTGGCGCTTTTGTCATGGGCAATTGTGAACTTTGTTAGCAAAAGCATTTCTTCTTAAAATATATAGACATTTCTGACGCGATAGTGTATTATTAGGGGTAGATAGGTAATTGAAAGGAAAATATTAAGATGAAAAAGGTAGTATTAAATGCAATCGCTGCAGCGTTAGTAGTGCTTGGGCTTGGGAGCGTTGCGACAGTGTCGCCGGCGTATGCGCAGTTCTTGTGCCCAGATGGTAAGACTGAGGTGGACGATTACTCGCAGTGTACCCAGTTTGATGCGTCGAAGATTAAAGACAGAGATGCGATGACTACGTTGAATGTTGTGATTAACGTCGTGATTGGTTTGGTTGGGTTTATTGCGGTTGTGATGATTATTATTGGTGGTATCAGTTTTGCTACTTCCCAGGGTGATACCGCGAAGACTACTAAGGCAAAGAACACAGTACTCTACGGTGTGGTTGGTCTCGTGGTCGCATTGCTGGCATTCGCGATTGTGAACTTCGTGCTTCAAAATGTTTTCGGTAGCTAATAGAGGGGGTGCTTATATGTGTTTTAAAAATATTCTTTTGAGTTTTGTGTTGGTCCTCGCGGGGAGTTTCGGGGTGGCTGGAGTGATGTCGCAGGGGGCGATGGCTCTGCCTGCTGGTGAGACGTGTCCGGCTGGGACTTTGCAAGCCGGGAAGTCTCCTAAAACGTATGCAGAGTGCAATGTGAAACCTGATGAAACTGGGGGGGATTTGATGACTAGGTCAAATACGATTATCAACGTCATCGTTGGTCTCGTGGGGATTATATCTGTGGCGGTGATTATTATTGGTGGTATCAGTTTTGCTACTTCCCAGGGTGATACCGCGAAGAC
>CARTQV010000007.1 GCA_949070545.1 uncultured Candidatus Saccharibacteria bacterium
CTCCTCTTTCTCTCTTTAAAATGGAATCTCATCCAAGTTAATTTGGTCATCTGGCACATCATCCGGCACAATGTCACCACCTAAATCATCGCCAGCATCTTCTTTCGCCGCTTTCTTGTTAGCACCACCACCGAAATTACCACCGTTCCCGCTATTACCAATAAACGAGAAGTCCTCAATCACAATTTCCGTACGCGAGCGTTTCTGTCCAGAACTTTTGTCATCCCAGCTCCTCTGTTCAAGCCGCCCAGAAACGAGCAAAGGCGAACCTTTATGAACATACTGGCAGATAATCTCCGCCGACTTCCCCCAAGCCACGCAATCAAGATACGAAACTTGGTCTTGTTGATTCCCACTACTATCTTTGAAGGATCGGTTCACCGCAATCGCGAAACTACAAACCTGCGACCCACTCGTCGTCGTTCGCATCTCCGGATCACGCGTCACATTCCCTGCAACAATCGCTTTGCTAAATCCGCGCATTATTCTTCCCCTTCGCTTTCATCTTCATCCGCTTCCATACGATGTGCTTGTCGCGCTGCTTGTTTCGCTTCATATTTCAGCTTGCGCTCATCAACCACTACAAGCAAATGTCGCAAAACTTCGTCAACAATATTGAGTTCTCGCTCAATCTTCGCAGGTGCATCCGCCGGAAGTTCTACTTCATAGTAATAATACACTGCAAAATCCTGTCCCTTAATCGGATAAGCTAGTCGCTTCTTCCCATCTGCGACTTCTTTCGTAATCTTCCCCCCATTCTTCTCTACCAAATCTTTAACTTTGGTAAGTGCTGGCTCCAAGTTCATCTCCAAATCAGGATGAATCAGAACTGTCAGTTCGTAATTTTTCATTACAACTCCTTTGGTTATAGCAAGCACGGCTCCATCACCTGCTTACTGAGTTAATATTACCTACAGTATATCACACTGTGCTATTCTTGTCCACCGCTCGCCAGTTCATCAAACTCTTCCATAGAACTAATCAAAACATCTCTCGGCTTATGCCCATTCGCTGGCCCAATCACGCCAATTTCCTCCAACCAAATCGCCAATCCAGACACAAACCCATGCCCTTTCCCAAGCCACGTCTGCAAACTGGCTGTCGAAAATTTCCCATTCTTGAGCGTAATTTCTACCGCCTTCCGCACAATCGGATCCTCTGGCTTAAATCTCCCACTAAGGTTAATCCCCCCATCTCCTCCCATGCTCACCCCCTTAATTTGCACCTGCTGCGCGACAACTTCGTCATTATATTCCGGTGCTCGCTGCGCTCGGAGGAAATCTGTCACTTTCACCACGTCTTCATCACTCGCCCACGCTCCCTGAATCCGCCGCGGTTTCCCCATCATCTCCGTCGTCAGCATCAACATATCACCCTTCCCGAGCAATTTCTCCGCCCCCGTCATATCCAACATCACGCGCGAATCAATCTGGCTCCCTACCGCGAAAGCAATACGTCCTGGGATATTCGCCTTGATCAACCCTGTAATCACTTTTACCTCTGGTCTCTGCGTCGCGAGCACAAGGTGGATCCCCGCTGCACGCCCCTTCTGTGCGATCCTGACAATCGGCATCTCGAGGTCCTTCCCTGCCATCATCATGAGATCCGCCATCTCATCAATCAAAATCACAATATACGGCATCTGCCCCTCAGCCTTCTCAGCATCTCCGCCCTCTTCCGTCGCCTTTTTCGCCATCTTCGCATTATAATCAACAATATTCTTCACTCGTTCCTTTGCCATCAAAGTATAACGCTTTTCCATCTCATCTACCGCCCACTTCATCGCCGAGAGCGCCTTCTCAACTTGCGTAATAATCGGTGTCAAAAGATGCGGGATCCCATCATATTGTGCCATCTCAACTTGTTTCGGGTCCACAATAATCAACTTCATATCACTTGGCGCATTTCGATACAAGAGCGAAGAAATCAACGTATTCGTCATCACCGATTTACCAGAACCAGTCGTCCCCGCAATCAGCAGATGTGGCATCTTTGCAAGATTTGCAATCACCGCTTTTCCAGAAATATCCTTCCCCACCGCAAAGGTCAACGGCTCTGTCGCATTTTTCCATTCCTTACTCTCCAGAACTCCGCGTAATCTCACATCCGCTGAACGCTCATTCGGAAGCTCCACCCCCACCGAACGTGTCCCCGGGATCGGTGCTTCAATCCTAATCTTATCCACTGCGAGATTCAGCGCCAACTCCTTATCCCTCGCCAAAATCTTCGACAAATTCACCCCCGCCGGCGGTTTCATTGTATATTGTGTCACTCTCGGCCCAACATTCGCCCCCTCCATCTCTACATCAATTCCAAACTCCCCAAGAGTCGATTTAATAATCTGTGCATTCTGTTGAATATCACCCGGATTCGCTGGCGACTGCTTCTTCTCTAAGAGGTCGATTTTCGGCATCTTCCAATTCGGATCACTCACCACCGTCAACGCTTTCTCTGGTGCTGACGTCTGTGCCGAAGCAACCCCCTTCGCCACCTTCTCCAATTTCCCAACCTTTGCTACCGGCTCCGCCACTCCCTCATCCATCGCCACCCCCGAATTCACCTTAATGTCAAGATCACCTTTCTTTTTCTTTCCCAACTTCTCCGCATCTTTTGCAACCTGCTCATTCTTCCCTGCCTCTTTCTCGCCCGACCGGAATGTTTTGCCAATCGCCCGAAACACCGTTGCTGGATTCGTCTGCAAAATAAACATTGCCGTCACAAAAATCAATACAATATATATAAATACTGCCACACCCGAATTTCCAATCTGAAACATTATATCGTTCAGCCACTCACCAATCATCCCTCCAGTCGGCTTCGTCACGCCATGCGTCGGCACTCCCGCAAGCCCCGCCGCCCAAATCATCATCAAAATCGAGGCCACCCACATCGCAACCGGTAGACGATTATCTTCACTCCGAAAAATTCGCACCGCAAGCCAAACCAAAAGCACTGGTATCAAAAACTCTGCATAACCAATAATCGAATAAACGCCTTGGTCAATCGTCCTCAACACCGGTCCACCATCGCCTAGCCAATTAAAGATAAAAACAACTGCCACTACCAGCATCAGTACCGCTACTACTTGTCGCCAAAAACCCCCTGGCAATTCATGCTCTGGCGCCACCTCCTTTGCACGTGCATTCCTACTTCGCGCGCTTGCCGCTTTCCGTTTTTTGTTTGACGTCTTTTTTTTCGACGTCGACCTCCTTTGTGCCATAGTCTATATTATACACAACTTTTTGCAATCTTCCAACTCCCCCTACTATAGACACTAACTAGCTAGGCAGCGGAGGGAGCGACCATTAAAGCGATCACTGTAACTGGAAAGACTGACACCACTATTGTAGAAGGTGAGGTAGTAAGCGACGTCGGGGTTAGGACGGGCGAAAGACGACCAATAGTAGCCACTTTGTCCAAAGGCGAAGAGAGACTTAGAGATAGATAGATCAATTCTCCCGCTGCGCACAAAGATTTTCGAAAATTATCGCGTTTTGCGTGATGTAAGTTAATTTATTTCGTAAGTACCTCAACTACTTGCTTTTCTAGATCTCTCATTTGCGAAGCTGGCATTTCTTCAGAAATGCGAAACACAGCGTTACCATGGACGGAATGTTCACCATTACTCAAAATACCGCCATCAAAATGTTTTAGATAATCGTTACGCTTCACAGCATCAGAGTTATTTCCATAAACTTCGATTTGACCACCAGCTCCAGTCCCATGGTCGCAAACATCCTTATAGTCACTATATGGATTATTCTTCATCTCTAAATCAGCACGACTATCCGAGAAATAGACCGCTGCGACATAACTACCAGTTTTATTTAAATTACCATTGGGGTCATTGTCTTCCGTAACAATACAAACCCCATCAACAGTTTGAATCTTTTTTAGGGCATTCACAATCATCTCACCAGTTGGATTTTGATTAATAACCGCTAAATTATCTTCACTTAACCTTGTATTGACCGTCAAATTATAGCGCACAACTTCTTTATCATCTTCGGATCGCAGCATCATAAAAGTGTAAGTGTTGGAAACCGTATCTCCCTGAGGATTTTCGCGGATAACTACTTTCTTAATAGCTACTCTCTCGCCGTGAAAGCTAATCGCACCATCCGTAGCAGAAAAATCTTCCATAAGATCATCGGATTGAGGCACAACCTTTACATTCCTATTACTTTTATATTCACCATTAATCAAAAGTTCTTGACAAACATAATAACCATCTTTTTCTTCGGGATTACATTCAACGTCAATATTAGCCGTAATGGTTTTCACTCCGTTTTCATTGACAGACGACTCAATATTAGCGCCATTTATCGTAATCCTGTATCGTGGTACCAAAAATAAGATCATCAATACCAAAATGACGAAAATTGGAACTACTATAGCAACTGCGATTACTAAAGGTTTCCGATTTTGTTTCGTTTTTTTGTCTTTGTTCTTGTTCTGCTTTGCTTTAGTTTTTTGTGATGTCGCCGACATATAATCTCCCTATCTTTAGTTCTTTTAGTATACCACTTTCAAAACTTTTCTGCATTTTACGGGAACTAGAAATCGTAATAAAGAATATTGCAATCCATATAACTACGCTTTGTTCTTTTTACTTTGTGCGCAGCGGAATGATTGCTATTGGTGGGTATCATGCCAGCATTGGTAAAACACCCCTGAATGACTTGGGGCAGAATAGCGACTATTGGTCCTCTTTTGCCGACTCTTATTCTGGCGGCTCCAACTACGTCTATAATCTCCTCTTCAATAACAGTGGTGTATATTCGTCCAGCCGCAACTATCGCTTTTGCGGCTTCTCCCTCCGCTGCCTAGCTAGTTAGTGTCTATAGTAGGAGGAGGGGGCTGCCTAAGTAGCTTCCCAGGCAACCCATAAGCTTCTACTGCTCTACATTCCGCATACTAAGACTCAGTCTCCCCCGATCATCAATCGCCGTGAGCTTCACACGCACTTTCTGCCCCACTTTCAGAACATCTCCGACATTCTCAACTCGTTTATCACTAATCTGACTGATATGTAACATTCCATCTACCCCTGGCAAAATCGTCACAAACGCTCCAAAGTCCTTAATCGTCGCTACTGTGCCCTCATAAACTTTCCCAACCTCTGGTTCCTCAACAAGCCCTCGAATCCATTCCGCAGCCTTCTCAATTGCCTCATTCTCACCTGAAATCGTCACTAATCCATCATCCGCAATATCCACCATCGCCCCAGTCTCACTCGTAATCTTATTGATCATTTCCCCACCTTTACCAATAATCGCCCCGATTTTATCTGGATTGACTATAATCTTCTCAATTCTTGGTGCATATTCCGAAATTTCTTTTCTCGGCTCCGCAATTACACTAAGCATGTGTTCGAGAATAAACATCCGTCCCGCATGGCTCTGTTCAATCGCTTGTTCAAGCACTTCTACCGGCAGCCCGTGCACCTTCATATCCATCTGCAACGCCGTCACCCCCTCCGTCGTCCCCGTCACCTTGAAATCCATATCTCCCGCAAAATCCTCCGCGTCCATCAAATCCGTCAAAACATACGGCGTTTCGCCATCCATCATCAGTCCCATCGCAACACCCGACACTGGCCGCTTGATTGGCACCCCTGCGTCCATCAAAGCCATACAGCTCGAACAAGTCGCTGCCATCGACGTTGAACCATTTTGCGACATAATCTCCGTCACACTCCGAATCGCATATGGGAATTCTTCTTCATCTGGCAAAACTGGCACCAGCGCTCGCTCTGCGAGATAACCATGCCCAATTTCCCGTCGCCCTGGCGCACCAATTCGTCCGCATTCCCCCACCGTCCAACTCGGCGCATTATAGTGATGCATATATCGACGCTTTCCATCCGTCACTTCCATCGTATCCACTATCTGCGCAAAACTCAGTGGCGCAAGTGTCACAATATTCATGGCCTGTGTCAGCCCTCGCGTAAACAAACTCGAACCATGCACCCTTGGCAAAATCCCCACTTGCGAACTCAGTGGTCGCACCTCATCGAGTTTTCGTCCATCTGGTCGCACACCGTCTTCGATAATTCCCCGCCGCACTTCCTTATGCACCGCAAGCTCAAACGCCTGCCCATATTCTCCTTGCATTCTATCTGTATAATCTGCAATTCTCTCTTCCGTCGTCTCACCTTCCCCTAGTTCCTCTGCTAGCTCCGCATTCATCTGATCTCTAAGCTGGTCAATAATTTTCTGTCTTTCAATGACGTTCCCGCGCACCTGTCCTCCGAGCTTCCCTACGCACCACTCATCAACTTTTGTCTGCACCGCCTCATCTGGCAAAACCAACTCATATTCTTGCTTTTCCACCCCCACTTTCTCCGCCAACTCTCTCTGTGCGTCCAGTGCTGGTTGCACATTTTTTACCGCCCAATGCATCGCCTCAATAATCATCGCCTCTGGAACTTCTTTCGCCCCCGCCTCAACCATCATCACTTTTCCATCCTTGCACGCCACTACGAGATCCATGAGACTCTGCTCGCGCTCTTCCGGCGTCAAAAATGCCTTGAACTCACCATTCATTCGCCCAATCCGAAGTCCCGCAATCGGCCCATCAAACGGAGTCCCCGACAGCATCAATGCGCTCGACGCCGCGATCATCGCCACCATATCTGGCCGAAAACTCGGGTCCATCGATAGCACCGTCGTCACAACTTGTACCTCTTGTCGATAACCCTTCGGGAACAATGGCCGAATCGGTCGATCAATCAACCTCCCGACTAGCACTGCCTCATCCGCCGGCTTCCCCTCACGCTTGATGAATTTCGATCCCGAAATCTTCCCCGCCGCATAAAATTTCTCTTCATAATCAATCGACAGCGGGAAAAAATCCTGCACCACTGGTTTCTTGCTCACCACAACCGACCCCAAAACTACCGTATCCCCATAGCTCACTAACACCGAAGCCGTCGAGCGAAACCCCACTCGGTTGACCTCAAGCGTCAGCTTCCGTCCACAAAGTTCCGTCTCCACCTTCAAAGTTTGTTTTCCACTCGGATTAATAATGTCCATCTTTTTCCTTTCCCAGAGAAAACCTCAGAAAACGCCGTTTCATCTCGAAGCGCCCTTTTCCGCTGTCTTCCCTATCTTTAACTTTCTACCCCTATTATACCACATCTCCTCTTTCCCGTCTCCCCGACGCAGAAAATCTCCATTTCTCTATTGACTTTTTTCACTGTCTGTGATACAATAGATATATGGGCTCTTTTCAGAGCTCATAATTTAGGTAATTGGGTCTAACCAGCCCAAAGTATATTTATAGAAGGAGAGAATAGAAATGATGTTTGTAAAAGAGGAAAGTAACTCAAAAACATTGCAAATCTCAGAAGGAACAGATTACCTAATCGTCCACTCTGATAGCTACACGACGCAGCGTATTATCGAGCAGGCTTGCAATACAATCAAGAAAAAATTCAAACATGGTCATTTCAACATCTCACCACAAGAGTGGTTTAAGATGTTTTCCAACTATGGTTCTTCGGAAACAGAAGAGGAAAAAGAAAAAACTGAGCTGGAGCAAATCAGTAACATCATCAGTGACACATCTGAACTTATAATTCAGATGTGTGTGACGTATACTATCATGTCACACGAAGATGACGGCTTCAGAATAAACTTTTATGTAAGCTATACCGAAGACAACGAGCCGAAAATCACGGAGAAGCTAGCGAAGGACGACCCGAAACTTCTTGAAGTCTGTGGCATTGACCCTAAGCAGCACAAAAGCTGCAAATGCGAAATAACCAGAGATATGACAGAAGCCGAAGTTGAGTGCGCAACACAACTTTTCACGACGCTTTGTTCTTATACCATCCTCGGACTCGCCAAACAAGCCAGCTAGGTCGGTAACCGCGACCATAACTGGAGGAATCCCTCCTCGCTCCCGTTCGCAATTTGAACGGGAGCTTTTTAATTCCCTACCTCAAAACTCTTGAAACCGTACCTACATCACACCCCGACAAAAAACTCCCTCTCGGGAGTTTTTCTACTTACGTAATCCAAGCGTCGCAATCGTCTTCTTATACAAATCGAAGTCTGTCCGCTCCAAGTATTTCAACAATTTCTTGCGCTGACCTACCATCTGCATCAAACCTCGTTTTGCCATGAAATCATGCTTGTTTTCCTTCACGTGCTCGGTCACTTCTTTGATCCGTTCGGTCAAAACCGAAACCTGCACCTCTGGAGAACCAACATCCTTCTCACTGCGTGCGAGCTTAGCTACCGCCTCAGCCTTCTTCTCTTTTGTAATCATATGCTCCCGATTATATCACAAGTTTTCCCCAGATACAACCCTAAAATGCACAAATCCCATTTTTAAGATCAGAAACCCTACCCGTCGCTTTCAAATAATGCTCCAATGAATCATACGCCCCGCCATTATATCTCCCTGTTGCAATCTCCGTCGCTGGCCCCACACCAACATACCGATAATGCCACGTCTCGAATAGACCCGTCGTCCCAGTCCCATCCACATTGATCAGCTGAGACATTGATCCGCCCGCCCATGCCTCTGGGAACCGATCAATAAACCCATATTTATACGAATTCGCTCTCAGCCACTGCCACTCTTTATGATTGTTATAATCGTCCGTGTCCAACTCACTTCCATATGCATTATCAACCAAATCACACGTCAGCCCCGTATGGTGATCCGAAGTTCCCGTCGCCGCGCATAGCCGCCCACAAGTCGTTCCCCGTTCTCGAAAACATGACCGCGTCCCCATCTCATGTCCTGGATTCTCCGCCGTATAGGCTTCCAACATTGCCGCCAGTTGCGCTGCCGCCTCCGGCACCATCAAATTATCCCCGTTACTCGCCCGATATTCCGGAATCCCATATGTCTGACTTAGCGAAATCAACTCCCGTTTCCGCGCCATAATAAAATCCTGCCCCACCCGAAAATTCGGATTTATCAACATCAAATTCCCCAAGCTCACCGTACAATTCCCGAGAACCACCTTCGGCTTTTCCGCTACCATCTTCGGCTCATTCTCCTTCTCCTCCGTCTTTTCTGGTCTCAGTTCAAACTCTGTTCCTTCCTCAGTCACCAACTCTACCCGCTCCGGCACGTCTTGCTTTGCGCCATTTTGCATCATTACTCCCACAAAAACCAGCCCTACCCCCATGGCAATCACTACTCCCGCTACAGTCATCAAGCCCCACGTCTGCCGACTAATCTGACGTACTTTCATTTTCAACCTCCCCCTGCATAATTTCCTCCAACGTTTTTGCTTCTTCCACCCGATATTCCCCCACCTCTGTCCGCCTGAGTGCCGTAAGGTATGCCCCCACACCCAACGCCTCGCCAATATCTTCACCTAACGCCCTAATATAAGTTCCGCTCGACACTCGGCAACGAATCTCAAGTTCCGGCCATCCATACCGCAAAATCTCAATCTCATAAATCTTAACTTTTCGACGTGGCATTTCCACATTCTTCCCCTCCCGCGCCAGCTTATATGCCCGTTGCCCATTAATTTTTACTGCCGAATACTGTGGCACCGTCTGCAAAATCTCCCCCTGGAATCGTCCCAGAACCTCCCTTACCTCATCCCCTGAAGGTGGGCTTAGTTCTTTTCTAGAAGGCTGTGAAAAATCTTCTTTCTTGAGACCGTTCCGCAGGCTACGGCCGAGGAAGAGGTGGCTCTCACCCGCGACGGCGGGCTGAGAGAACGCCGCGTCTCGAAAAGAAGGATTATTCACAGTATCTGAAAAAGAGCTTAAATCACCTTCTATATCTCCGGTTGTCGAAACCATCCCCAGTCTCAACGTCGCCACATATTCTTTATCCAACTTCAGAAACTCATTTGCCCGCTTCGTCTCTTTCCCCACAAGCAAGATTAAAAGCCCCGTCGCGAACGGATCCAGCGTCCCCGTATGCCCGACTTTTACTTTTTTCCGCTTCTTCCGCCAAGTTCCATCTTTTCCTTTTATCTCAAAAAATCCCGCCTCTTCTGACAACTTTCGTCGTACTCGCGCCACCACCCCGAACGAGCTCATACCCGCCGGCTTATCAACCAACAAAATCCCATCGTTCATTACATCATTATATCAAACTACGCTGCACCTGGAATCTGGAAAGCTCCCGACTGTGCTCCAGCCTGACCTGGAGCTTGTGTCGGCGGCTGCTGGGGCGCAGCTTGTGCTTGCTGTGCATGCATCTCATCTGGAACTTGCACTTGTGGCAAAACCGGTGGCATCATTCGCCCCGCTGCCGCCGGTGCCGGCGGCGGAGGTAACACCACCCCAGCTGCATTCTGCACCGGCTGACCATTCACGGGCGCCGCCTGCACGACCGGCTGCGCCGGTTCCTGCGGCGCAGGGTTCGGTGCTGACTGCGCTCCCGGAGCTACCTGTGTCCCCTGCGGGGCCACAGTTCCTGTCGACACACCCTGCGCCGCCGTCATCCCCACTGGTGTCACCACATTTCCCCCTGGTTCCGACAAAGCTTCCGCCATCATTTGCGCATAATCCTTTGGTTGCCCATTCTCAATCCCCACTCCAGTCGCCCCCGCCGCTGCTGCCTCCGCTGTCGCTGCATTCACCGCCTGACTCACCGCCGCTTCCGCCGCACGATTCTGCGCCACAATATCCGCTGGCGTCATCGCTGGTGGCGTTGGCGTCGTAGCTGATGTAACTCCCGAAGGTACATCCGGTGCCACTACTACTGATTCACTCGGTTTCAGTGCCTCGTGCGCCTGATGAACTGCCAAATTCGTACGGTCAACTTCTGGCCCACTTTCCCGCACAACATCAAACTCCGACCGATCAACCAATGGTCCTGGGTCATTATCCATCACATGTGCCGAAATCAACTGCTGATCTGCCCCCATCGCCATCAACTTCGACGCCAATTGCATCGTGTCCGAATTTGTACGATCATTTGAAAAACGCCCCGTCGCCGCTACAATCCCCGTCAATAACGCCGTCGCCACGTCTTTCTCCAATTTCACATCCGACCCTTCGAGCGCAAAAATCAACTTTGTCACCATTTCCGACACTGAACTTGCTCCCGGGTCGCTCCATTCAACATCCCCAAACTTCCCTGGTGCATCACAAATAATATCCACTATCATCGCGTCATGCATAATCCGTCCATATTCCGACAACGCTCCATCCAAATCTTCCGCCGATGGTACCCCAATCGCCAGCACCAACTCTACGTTATAATCTCCTCGCGAAAACTCTAAATCATCTTCCGTAATCAAAGTCTTGTATGGCGTAATATACACTCGCACATAATCCCCATCGAGTTTATAACGCAAATGATCCGCTTTTTCCTTATTTAGCGAAATAATAAAATCTTGCAAACTATCTGTGTTCGTCTCAAACGTCCCTTCCGGCTGCAAGAACTGCAAGGCGTCCGGTGCCTGCCCCGAATAAATCGCCGTCGTATGCTTCTGCAAACCATCCAAGAAAATCGTCAAGCCAATCGACGCCGCCAACTCATCCACCGACGGATCCCGCGACAAAGCCACCAAAATATTCTCCGAATTTTTAATCTTCTCAACAATCCGCCTCAACAAATCATTTTTCGGCATCATGCTCGGTCGTGCATTCGGTAATCGATTCCCCGCTCCATTTCCGTTGCCTGCTTTTGCTGACGCATTGTCCGCCGACGCTGGTTTTGGCATCGCTGAGCTCGTCGTCTCTGGCTTCTTATCTTCCGACTTTCCCGCCGTTGGCGGAGTCGGAACTGTTGGTGTTGTTGGCTGGTTTGTTGTTTTTTGGTCTTGCATTTTTATTTAAACTCGTAAAGCTCTATAATATATCCATTATAGCACACTTATCCTCGAAAATCAACAATATTTATGCTTAAATCTTCTCCATAGCCTTTTTCACTTTTTCGATATCATCCTCCCGCGTCGCATAACTGAGGGAAAACCGCAATAACGGTGGGTAGTGACAAACTTTATCCAAATAATAATGCGCACAGAAATACCCTGTTCGCGCCATAATTCCCTCTTTTCCAAGTGCTGCTCCCACTAAATGAGAATCCAGCCCCTCGACATAAAAACTCATCGTTGGGTTCACATCTGTTCCTACCATTTTCACCCTTGGATTCTCCCGCAAAAACCCATCCAGCTCTCGCGCACAACTTTCCAACCTCTTTTTGTCCTCCTTCGTCCTCTTCTCCAGCCACTTAATCGCCGCCCCAAGCGCAATAATCTCCCCCCATGCCTGTAATCCTGGCTCAAAAATCGTATGTGCAAGTTCTTTCTTCTCTGCACTGAGCAAATAGCGATCAGAGAACACATCATCTACCATTCCACCACCCACAAAACTCAGTTTCAACTTCGGCACCAAATCTCGTCGCACCACCATCACCCCGAGCGAGCTCGCATACATCTTATGCGCCGAAAAACAAATCGCATCTGCCTCTGTTTTCTCCAGGATCTCGTGCATATGCGCCATCGCCTGCGCCGCGTCAATAATAATTATTCCGCCATCTTTATGCACTTTTTTCACCACTTCTTTGATATTTTTCAATCTCCGCCCATCAAAATTCGCCGCCACATTCACCACGACCACTGCTCCCGAAAAATCCTCGTCAAGTGGCAAGCTTCCGTCCACATTTCGCGACATCACCACTCTTGGCACATTCAATCGCTCCGCCATCGCCATCGTCGCAAGAAACGGCGAGTTGTGCTCGATATCCGACGTGAACACTTTTTTCACGAACTCTGAACTAATTTCGTTCAGCAACAGATTAATCCCATAAGTCGTGTTCAAAGTAAAAGACACGAAATAATCCTTCCCCTTCAGCTTCAGCAACTTCAAAACTCTCTTTCGTGTCTCTTCGACTAATTCATCGGTTTTTTCACCCCACGGATATTTTACTCGCTCACCACAAGAATTGTGTTCAAAATAATATTTCTCCAACGCTTCCACCACCGGCCTCGGTCTGAGACTTTGGCACGCTGCGTCGAGATAAACTTCCCTTTCCCCAAGATAATCAAAATCATTCATATAATATATTATATCACCGACTACTCAACCCTCATTTCTAACACATAAACTTTATCGCCCTCTTCCCCCAGCAAGAAAACTTTCCCTTGCTTTTTCGCTTTGTCTATCCCCGCCAATATCTTGACTTTTTCTCCTACTTCACCCATCTCTTTTCCTCCAGCACTCCACCATAACCTCTTCCGTACCATCTGCTCGACTTCAGACAACGTTACACCAGATTTCATCTTCACCTCACACGCTATCAACTTTCGTCCATCCGTGTTCATCTTGACCTCCGCAATATTCTGGTTAAACCCATCTCTGTCTTCTCCCACTTCAGCTCCCAACATCTCCAATCCATCAAACGTCGCCTGCCCGATTGATGACAAACCATCCCACAATTCCGCAAATTCTAGCACCGTACATCCGTCCTCCGTCTGTGAGACATCCGTCGCTTCTTCCTCGTCCTCGACTTTATCTTCTATTTCCTGCACCACCGTCTCGACCACAAACGGATCGCTTGTAGTTAAATTTGTCGCAATCATCTTCGCATTCCCCACCGCGAACGCGTACATATCATAATTCCCCTCTTTTTCAACTATCCATTCCAGCTTCACCTTATCATTTTCTATCCTTGTCATGTCGTCCGCAATCACTTCCCATTTGCCATCACTCTTCCGTCCTAACACGCTAATCACCATATTCGGCTCACCCGTAACTGACACTTTCGTCTGATCATATTCATCCGCCGAAAAATACACATACTTCGTAGCCGTCGTCCTTAGCGGAAAAGCCTTTCGACAAGCCAACTGCCCCTCACATTTCAATTCCTCCCCCCGTGGCGTCTTCAAAGCAACCAATGAATTCTGTTTATAATCATTCGTCAAATTCCTCTGAGACAGCTTACGCATGATTTCTGTTCGCTCTTCAATCGTCGCCTGTGACCAAAGATATTCCAAAGTCTCCTCATGGAGCAATGCCGCCATAATCTTATCCTGACCGCCCGCAACAACTTCCGCATAATTCTCCAAAAACGCCACCGCCGGATAACCCGCAAGGCTACCCGACCCATGGCAAGCATCATATTCTGGCGGCTCTGGAAGCACCTGATTTATCATATAGCAAGTCCCGTAATCAATATAATTATTATGGTACGCTTGAATCAGAGTATTTTCTGGTTGCGTTTCCACCACATTAATCGCCATCCAATTCGCTGCCGTCTCCATAATAAAATCTCCTGAAGCACACATATCATCACCATCCGCGTAGCATTTCAAGTCTTCATAATGATGTCCCAATTCATGCGCCGTCACCAACTCCAAGCTCGCGTCGTTCACATTCTTCGGCAAAATCGTCACAAATGGTACCCCTGGAACTGAGTTTGTCAGTTTCGCCTGATCGGCCTCATCACCATCCAAAAACAACGCCCCAAGTTTTGACACGACCTTATACAACGTCTCTGTCATTTTCCGTCTTGTATAGAACGCCAAGATACTTGACTCCTCCTTAAACGGATTCACCACATAAACCGGCATCGCCCCATTCGTAACCACATCCCCATCTATCCCATTCTTCTCAAGCACATATATCATGCTCATTAGCCGCTTCGAGCTACTCAATAATCCTTCCATCGAAAAAAACTCATAACTATATTCCAATCCCATCTTTTCTTGGTATTGCCGAACAATCCTCTCCATCATTTCCGCAAGTTCACTAGCTTTTTCATCAGAAATCGCGTCGTCGCCCGTGTCCGTATAAAAAATCACAAATTTCCCACCACTCGATAATTTCGCCTTGTTCAATGTTGCTACATTCCGTGAATAAGCCTGTACTCTCTTCGTCCCCAAAATCGTGTCCATTACATTTTCCCCATTGGTCGCTACGTTTCCATTCGCATCTTCGCCGAACTCCACATTCGCCAATGTCACCACCTCAAGCGCCTCTCGAATCACTTCAGGACTCATCTGCTCCCCATATTGGTCAATAATTCCCAAAATATCTGGCGCTATTTCCACCTTGTCCGACCGATATTTTTCTGGCAAATCTTCTTGCCCATACGCTGCCGCAATAGTATATTGCAAATATTCATCTGGTGATATATTCCCCTGTCGAAAATCTTCCCGAATCCCCACCAATCCCTTCAGCCAATTCGTCTCCCTATCTGATAAAACACTGTGAGTGATTTTCTGTTCAATTTTCGGAGCAACCGCCAATATTCCTACCATGAATATTACACTAAAAACCACACTTCGCCATACTCCTGCCCAAACCGTCCGCACTATCCCACCCCAGACTTTCCATTTCCTAACATTCCATTTTTCTGCCCAACGCGCAACTCCCCAGACAAAGTTTCCTCCGAAAATCACTAACGAACTCACCAAAAATACCTTCCCCCATACCAAAAGTGCCTTATCTGTCGCGTTCGTTACTGCCTCTGAGCTCATGCCCGCTTGGAGCACCACTATCCCCACCGACAAAAGCAGCAACGCAATTACCCAAATTATCACCCTCAAAAATCTCATCCATTTCGACTGGTGTTTAATTCTTCGTGCGTTGCTCTCTTGCTCTTCCATTTCTACCCCGCCTATTTCTTACTCACAATACACATCGCCCAAAAACTCTGAACATTCTCCGCTGCCATCGTAATTCTGCTCATAAAGTTCCACGATCATGTCATACAACTTGTTAAACTCCGTCGCCATCCTGTCATTATTCTGGAGGTCTAATCCACCAACTTCATTAATATCTGGCTTATTCTCAGCAATCCAAGTCGAGGCTTCAGCCTTCGTATCGTCTCTTGCTTGGCGTAGTGCCGAATAGTTAGATGCCGAATAGCTAGCATTATCCCACGCCCGATATGCTTTTGCCCACGCCAATTCCTTCTCTAACCATCCCGCGCCATACTTCGCCAAAACCTCATTTCCAGACTCTGTCAATTTTTTCGCTGCATTTTGGAATTCCGCATCTGAATCGTTCGCAGTCAAATCATCAACCGCCACAACAAACTTATGCCAAGCCGAATATGTGCCCAGTCTCGTCTCCAAATCCGTCTGATCTGGCAAAATTGAGTTCAGCGCTTCCTGAAATCGCTCAAATTGTGCCTTCACTTCCTTATCACGTTTCACACCCGAAGTTTGCCCGAGCTGCACCACCAAGCCAGGTACTTCGCTTGCTGATGTTTTGCAACTATCCACATCTCTATCATAGTCAGTAACGCTAGTATAAGTACTATTCACATAATCTACAACATCCTGGCAATCACCCGTAAAATCCAAAACTGAAATCTTCGAGCGCAACTCTTTCGCCACCTTATAGCTCTCGCCGTAGTTCGGGCTCAGAACAATCGACGCCACCACAATTCCAATAATCGCTAGCATAACTCCCCCTACCCCCAACGAAACCCCTAAAATAATCTTCTTTTTCTTTGCTGGGTCCATCGGTGGCTTCGGCATCGACATCATTCCCGGTTGCATCCCCATTCCTTGCATGCCTGGGTTCATCCCGCCATTTCCCATCGCACCGCTCTGCGCCATTCCGTCTTGCACCATTCCATTTTGCGCGCCACTACTTGGCACCGAACCGCTATTTATCTCCGCCATCTTAATTTCCCCCATTGTTCATATTAGTATTATTCTGGTTGTTCATATTCGCGCCATTTCCGAAATTGCCATTCATATTATTATTCATACCACCATTCATATTCTGCATGTTCCCCATGTTGTTCGTACCCATATTCTGCATATTATTCATGTTCTGTTGCATTCCAGCATTATAATTCATACTCGGCGCTACCATATAACCCTTACGCGCCAACCCAGCATCGCCCTGCGACAGAATAATAATTCCCTCAACCAAACCCCACACGCTGTTCCCAAACATCACAATCGCCGACAAACCATTCAAGATCGTAAACAACCATGCAATCTTCGCAAGCGTCCATAACGACAAACTCATCGGCAATATAATATCCGCCACCAACATCAAAACCACCCCTGACGCCGCTAGACAAACATGGATAATCCCCTTGTTTTTGTTCCCGAGATACCAATCATGCGCCCCAACTGACCCCAAGAAAATCCCCAAAAGCCCCGCCGTGGTTGCCGATTTATAGTTGTTGTTCATATTACCTCCTTATCGGTTTATTTTTACAACCTCTCGGCAAGCTTCCACTCAGTGATAATTTTTGAATTAGAATCAAAAAAGGGCACCGCGAGGTGCATCACTCTTATAACAGCTACTTGACTTGTATCAACAGTGTCAAAGGGACTCTCGGCGCCCTCAAACTGCAAATACCAGCCAGCAGGCTATCGCCCAAAAACTAGCAGCTGTTCTAAAAACTAAAAGTGATGCACTTTAATTATAACCAATTTCAAACCCAAACACAAGATTTTTCTTTTTCTTCCCTCTCCTCCTACTATAGACACTAACTAGCTAGGCAGCGGAGGGAGTAGCCGCTGTAACGGAAGTAGTTGCCGTTGGACGGATTGGCGCCACTAACGACGAAGTAGAGGTTGTAAGCGTAGCCGCCGTAAGGGGTAGGGGCTGATGACCAATAGTAGCCACCCTGTCCGGAGCCGCCGAGAGGCTTAGCGCTGAGGGAGTAGATTCTCCCGCTGCGCACAAATTCTAGCTCTTGTCTTTCGAGAAGAAGGGACCTTTGGTTTAGGATTAGTCTTTCTTAGGGTGTGCGGAGGCTACGGCTGAGCATAAGGGTCCGAGTCCCGTGACGACGGGAACGAGGAACCCGTCCCTGAAGTAGAACTAAGACTGAATAAGAAACGTGCCTCCAAGAAATTAATATCTGACTAGAAAGACTCTTTCTCCTGAGAAATTAATAGACAATAAAAAGACTATGCTACAATAATACTTATGATTATAGCTTTCCCCGAATTCTCTCACCCAAAAATCCAAACCGGTATCGAAAAATATCACGCTCTCTCTAGTATTGATACTTCTCTACCACCTCTCGAAGCCCTTCCGGCCTCCGACCTCGCATCGGCCTGTGACTTAGTCAACCTCGGAGAAGCGGACGCTGTCATCGCAGGCATCGAATATTCCACTCGCGACGTCATCCTGACCTGTCGCGACGCTTTTTCCATGAGCAGTTTCATCGACGATCTCGCGAATCCCGACGAACTCCTTGGCATCCCAATCTCACGTGAACCTTATCGCACTTTCTCTGGCCTCGCCGTCATGAAACGCGACAACCAAATCTTCCTCCTTTCTGACATGGCCGCCTGTAAACATCCCACCAAAGAACAATTAATAGAAATCATCCAGCAAACTTACACCGCCGCCCAAGTCCTCCTCCCGGACGAACCTCGCATTGCCCTTTTGACTTTCTCCTCCTTCGGTAGTGGCGGAAAAGATGATAGCATTTCTCTCATGCACGAAGTCCTTGACGAATTTACTGGCACCAACCTCATCATCGATGGCGAAATGCAACTCGACACCGCCCTCGTCCCAGAAATCGCCGCTTCGAAGTTCCCCGATTCACCAGTCGCTGGCCACGCCAACGTCCTCATCGTCCCCGACCTCAACTCCGGCAACATCCTCTACAAAGCCTTCGAACATATTGGCGGCTTCACCGTCGCCGGCCCCATCCTCCAAGGTTTCGACGCCCTCGTCTCCGATCTTTCTCGCGGTAGCAACGCCGACGACGTTGCTTGGACCATCGAAAACCTCGCTCGCCTCGGGCAAGCCCGTGGTTTTATCACCGACTAAAATATCCCCCGCCCGAAGGCGGGGGATTGGTCAAAAATAGTATCTCTGGATTTTTGGCTAAGGTTCCAGCAACCTCATAATAGGTTTATTCTCCTGAAGGAGACGTTCTCTTTAGTAACCAAACCACAAATAATCTGTGGCAATAACGGTTACAAAACTGGGGGTGCACATAAATCCATGAATAAGACTTTCAGTGCAGCTCCAAGAGCTAGGTGTGATCTATGCCAGCCGTGGCCCGATCTCTGTGCTTCAAGCCACGAGAGCATTTCATATACTTCCGCGTGCACCCCCACCTTCATGCTACATACACGTTACGACTTCACCCGTAGTACGCGGGCCTTTCTCTCCCGCACCACACAAATCAGTTACATCCGTTTCGCCCATTGATTTGAGCAGCTCAACAAATCAATGGGTCACCGTCACGGTGGATGTTCCCTGCAAGAACACAATGTTCGTCTTCTCAGACAAATCACCCCTTTCAAAACCAAGAATCATGCAATAAAACTACACGATTCGCCAACAATGTCCTTGATAATCTGAGCTTGAGTCACGCTTCAGTTACCAATACTCTACATGTTAACGCAAACCGACGCCCCTGTCAACACTTTTTAGGAAATTTCCTTCCTTGGTGCGATATTGAGCTCATAGGGATCCGTCGGCTCCACTCCTGACATCACCTCATAATACGCGGCCGCCCCCACCATCGCCGCATTATCCCCCGCAAATCGCAAATCTGGGAAAAATAGCTTCACGTCCTCACCCCGAGAATCACCTTTTTCTCTCCTAAGGCCATTCATAAGCGTTTTTAGAGCCTTCTCGCGCAAAACCGCATTCGCACTCACCCCTCCCGCAAAAACCACGCTCCGGGCCTCTGGATGGTCTTCTAGCGCAATTTTCAACTTCTCGATCAAAATATCACACGCCGTTTCCTGAAAAGACGCCGCAAAATCCGCCTTTTCTTGTTCCGTCAACTTCCCCGCCAACTCATACGACGGCGTGCTAATCGGTAAATCTAATTCCGCCTGCACCGCCCTCAACACCGCCGTTTTCAGCCCCGAAAACGAAAAATCCAACCCATCCACCTTCGGATGTGGCAACTTATAGCGCACCTCGTCGCCATTCTTCGCACACTCAGCTATCGAAGGCCCACCCGGATACGGCAGTCCAAGAATCTTTGCCACCTTATCAAAGCACTCTCCCACCGCATCATCCCGCGTCGTCCCAATAATCTCGAACTGATTATGCGCCCGCATATAGATAATCTGTGTATGTCCCCCACTTACCACCAGCGCCAAAAGCGGAAACTCTGGCAAGTTGGCTAATTGAGAAACTCCCGCCGAAACATTTTTGCGAAGCGCTGTAGCTTGACTACTGGGGCTGTGTTCGCTTCGATTCTTCAGATGAGAAGCGACACACCCGTGCTGAACAAAAATCGTTTTGGCAGAAGTTTCACTCCCTAGCCAATTCGCATAAATATGCGATTTTAAGTGGTGTACCGCATAAAGCGGTTTCTTCCAAAGTATCGCCAATGTCCGCGCCGTCAAAGTCCCTATCAAGAGCGACCCCAGAAGCCCCGGCGTATGCGTCACCGCTATATAATCAATATCGTCTTTTGTCAATGAAGCATCCTTCAACGCCTTATGGATGACAGGCAAAATCGCCTCAAGATGCGACCGCGCTGCCACTTCTGGGATCACTCCACCGTATTCCTTAAAAATATCAATCTGCGATATCACCACATTGCTCAAAATCCTTCGCCCATCTTCAACTACTGCCGCTGCCGTTTCGTCACATGAACTCTCAATCGCTAAAATCTTCATTCCGTTATTATACCATAATCTACCTCATTTTCATATCTGCTATAATAACCCTATGAAACCACATTTTTTACAATCTTCAGCTTGGGAGAAATATCAGAAGCTCGAAGGAAAAACCACTTTCCGCCTCAAAGAAAAGAACTTTGAAGCTATGGCCATCCTCGAAACCACGCCTCTTGGGAATTACCTCTATTGTCCTTATGGTCCAACCCTAAACCCCAAAATCGACCAGAAAAAAGCCCTCTCAGAAGCTCTAGGAGGCCTCGAGAACCTCGCGAAAAAGCAAAAAGCCTTCTTCGTGCGGATTGAGCCAACAATCGCTCTAAACACTCCAGAAGCGCCCAAAAACACCGATTCCCTTTCTGTATCCGATTTCAAACAACTCGGTCTGAAAAAGTCCCACGACCTCAACCCTGCCCACACTTGGGTCGTTGATCTCACCCAACCCGAAGATGAACTCCTAAAAAATATGGGCAAATCAAAAAAACGCTACTACAGAGCCAACCTTAAGAACGGCACGGTCATTCGCCAATCGAAAGACCCCGAAGAAATCAGTATTTTAACTACTATGCTGAAAGAGGTCAGTGCGAAAAATCATTTCAGTCCCCAGACCTCTTCTCGCCTAAAAAACCAGCTCAAATCTGACTTTTCCACTCTCTATATCGCCGAAAAAGATGGCACACCACTCGCCGCCACGCTAGTCTATGATGATAAAGACAGTCGGTTCTATGCACATGTTGCGACTAGTGACGAAGGCAAAAAGAT
>CARTQV010000008.1 GCA_949070545.1 uncultured Candidatus Saccharibacteria bacterium
GATTGCAATCCGCGCGAAAGGTGACATCTTGATTCTCGACGAAGTCTTAGCGGTTGGTGACGCCGAGTTCCAGAAAAAATGCAATGATTATTTTGAATCCTTGCATGGCCAACAAACCGTCATCTTGGTCACGCACTCTATGGAAAATGTCCGCAAATTCTGCGATCGTGCGATTTTGATCGAAAAAGGGAAGATTACTTGCGAAGGTGCACCCGAAAAGGTTGCCGACGCCTATATGAAGCTCTGGAGCTAGCGAACCACTCGGCGAATCACTAACGCACTAGCTGTCCTATGCACTTCTTACTGCTTTTGCGCGTTTCTTTGCTTTATAATGAGACACTCTCCACCGCAGCCTCACTAGTCCGAGCAACGCCCGCGTTCGTATGGCTAGCTTCCCGCCGTTCTCGCTTCGCGCCCACTCTTCTAAATCTTGGTGACTACGCTCCCAATTTTTCCAAATTTTTGCCGAGTTCTTCACTGTGCTTGTCTCTGTGCCATAATTATATATACTGAGTGGCTCAAGTATGAACACAATCTCACCTTCTTCTATCGCTCGCAAATAATCTATTACAAACTTCGTATCCTCTGCGAAATCTCGCCCTTGTTCGAATCGCAAGCGATTTTTGCGAATCGTCTCAACTCGAAAAATCTTGTTCGTGACGCTATACATTCTCCCATCCAAAATCATCAGATAAACCATGTAATCCGACATGCGCTCGTTTCGCTTTCTTGCTCGTCGCGGTGCAGTGAAAACAGATTTCATCTCGTGCTCAATCAACTTATTATATACTTTTCCAGCCACCGCCAAGATTACATTCGGATTCTTTTCCATTGCTTCGACCATCTTTTCGACATAACTCGCCTCTATTTGGTCGTCTGAGTCAACAAAAAGCAAATATTTGCCCTGCGCCTGCTTAAGCCCGCGATTTCTTGCTGCACTGACTCCAGCGTTATCTTGATGTATGATCTCAATTCTTCTATCGCTTTTTGCGAACTTCTTTAGTATTGATAGGGAATCATCTGTTGAGCCATCATCGATGACTATAATCTCTAAATTCTTATACTTTTGTTCAATCAACACCCCCAACAGTTCACAAGCGCTTTTGCCCGTGTTCCATACCGGTATCACAATACTAACTAAAGGTTCAGGCCCTACCATTCTTTCGCTTTTCTAAAAAGTTCAGCGTATCGCGCATCGCATCGCTAATCGTCAGCTCCGTCCTCCAATTCAACTCTTTCTCGGCTTTTGCCGAATCGGCATAAAACTCCGCCAAGTCACCAGCGCGCCTATCAGCTACTTTATGTGGCAAAGGTTTTCCACTTGTCTCGGAGAACGCCTTCACCATCTCAAAAACTGATGTTGGATTTCCGCTGCCAAGATTATAAATCTGTATTTGTTTACCCTGCGACAGTTTCTCCAGCGCCTTAGCATGCCCTTTTGCTAAATCAACAACATGAATATAGTCGCGTCGGCAACTTCCATCTGGCGTATCATAGTCATTTCCATAAATCATAAGTTCTGGGAGTTCACCTGCTGCAATCTTCATTATGATTGGCATGAGGTTATTTGGTTTGTCATTTGGATCTTCACCGATTAATCCTGACGTATGCGCTCCGATCGGGTTAAAATACCGTAGAATTGCTACTCGAAAGTCTGGATTTGCCGTTGCTGTATCTTTCAAGATTTCTTCAATCATGTATTTCGTACGCCCATAAGGACTAGCTAGATTCCCACCGACCCGCATTGTCTCTACATATTTCGGTGACTCTTGCTCCCCATAAACCGTCGCCGACGACGAAAATACAATCTGGTTCACGCCATACTCTTGCATGCACTCGAGCAGGTTAATCGTTCCACCGACATTCACTTCATAATACATCAGTGGTTTTTCGACCGATTCTGCTACTGCCTTCAAGCCCGCAAAGTGTATAACGCTCGTAAATTTACCTTCAGCAAAGACCTTCGCTAACGCCTCAGCGTCGCGCAGATCCACCTCATAGAATTTCGGCCTTACACCCGTAATCTCGGCAATTTTGTCCAATACGATTATTTTGCTGTTAAGCAAATTGTCCAAAATCTCGACTTCGTAGCCCGCCTCAATAAGCTCTACTGCTGTATGGGATCCGATATATCCCGTCCCCCCAGTCAGCAAAATCTTCTCTTTTTTCATTGAAAATCCTAAGCGTTAGTTTTAGCGTCGGCTCGAGATTTAGTTTCCTTGTTTTTTCCTTCAAAGGTATAATTACCGTACCCAAGAATTGCTAGACAAATCGGCGCAAAGAAGAACGTCAGTACTCCAAAAGCCACTCCTTGCCCAAATTTTTTCGCGAGTTCAATATAGAGGTAGATGTTCACAATTGGCAAGAAGATGCTAAGAACAAACAATCCAATATTAATATCACTCATTTTATAAAGAACATATGTATTATATAACGGAATTAGAGCTGCCCAACCAGGATAACCACCTTTTTCGTAGACTTTGTGTGTCAATACATAATTAATAACTAGCCCGAACGCCAGACCAATTAAGCCGCCAATCAACAACCCTGGAAGGATTGCCGCCATATCGGGTTCAGAAACGGTAGTCGTTGTGTACGAATAAGTATACATATTTTTCCTTTCTATAAATTATTATCCCTATTATATCACGCCTATGCCCAGCTCTCCTCAAATTAGCTTAGAAATGTTATAATAAAAGCATGAAAAAGGATTTTGGCCTAATTTTCCATGTTTTTCTCGTATTGGGTGACGCTTTTGCTGTCCTTTTGTCATTTTTGGTCGCCTATCTTGTCCGCACGCACTTTGACCAGCGACCATTTTATTTTGAATCTGAACCTCTTGAATTTGCTCTTTCTGTCCTCTGGCTTTTGCCACTCTATATTATCGTCCTAGCTTCGCTTGGACTCTATCGAAAGTCGATCTTCATGAATCGTGGTCGTTGGCCCGAAATATGGCGGCTTTTTCTCGCTTCTGTTGTCGGTATGATGACGATTATTAGCTACGATTTTTTCTTCCAAATCGACATTTTCCCAGTCCGTACTATGGCGTTCTACGCCGTTTTTTCATGTTTTTTCTTTTTAGTACTTTTTCGCGGTCTTGTTCGACTTGTTCGTAGATTCGTCCTAAAATCTCGTCGCGCTACGCTTCGGGCAGTCGTAATCGGCAGTACAAAAAACACCGAATATCTTGCGAACTATATTGCCGCTTTCCCAGAATCAAGTTTTTCTTTAGCGGGAGTTGTTGCTGCAGGGAAGTATATCCCGAAAGATCTTCGGCGCAAACAATATTCTTCCTTGAAAGAAGCTCTGAAGCGTGCAAAACCCGATGTCATTTTCCAAACCGACGACCGTCACACGGAATATGTTTATCGCCAAGCCGTCAATCGTCACTTGCTTTACTATTTTGTCCCTTCAAATGCTATGTTGACTTCCCAAATGGGTGACCTTGAGCTTGTCGGCGATACTCCAGCCATTCTTGTTCAGGTCACCCCTCTCACTGGCTTTGCTCGCGCGATGAAACGCGCTTGTGATATTATTATTAGTTTTCTGGGACTGGTTTTAGCAGGATTACCTATGCTAATCATCTGGATCGCTCAGAAAATCTCCGACCCGAAAGCGCCTGCGATTTATGCGAGCACTCGTCTTTCTCGCTATAACCGTAAAGTAAAAATCTACAAGTTCCGTTCTATGAAACCAGAATACTCCGGCATAACTCCCGAAGAAGCTTTCAAAAAAATGGGTAAACCCGAGCTCATCAAGAAATACCGTGCAAACGGCGATATGATTGCAGATGATCCCCGTATTACGAAACTCGGACATTTTCTCCGGGCCTCCTCGCTCGACGAACTTCCTCAACTCCTCAACGTTTTGAAGGGTGATATCTCGCTCGTCGGCCCTCGTGCCCTCATGCCGGGCGAGCTCCGCCATTACGGCGACCGTTCCATGCTACTCTCTGTCAAATCTGGTCTCACTGGCCTCGCCCAAGTTTCCGGTCGCCGCGACATTAGCTTTGAAGAACGTCGTGCTCTCGATATTTATTACATCCAAAACTGGTCGCTCGCCCTCGATTTTCGCATTATGTTCCGCACCATCGGCGCTGTCTTCTTTCGTAAAGGAGCAAAATGATGGCGCTGGGGTTGGTTAGCAATTTTATCAGGGATCCGGACTTACGAGGAGGGCAAGCGCGATGACCCCGCGACGGCGGGCGTCAGCGACGCGCCCTGATAAAATTGCTAACCAACCCCAGAAACCACGTATTGCTCTCGTTTGTGATTGGTTGACTACTCCAGGCGGTGCAGAAAAAGTCTTGTTCGAACTACACAAAATGTATCCCAAAGCCCCGATTTACACTTCTCAATATCGCCCCGAAAAAATCACGTGGTTTCATGATGCCACCGTAAAAACCGGTTGGCTCCAATTTTTCCCAGCTGCTCTTCGTCGTATTCTCGGACCGCTTCGTCAGATTTATTTTTCGCATCTCGATTTGACCGCGTACGATTTGGTAATTTCCGTTACTGGCGCCGAGGCGAAGAGCATAAAAGCAAAAAAGCACCTTTGCTATTGTCATGTCCCGACCCAATATTATTGGCAAATGTATGATAAATATGTCGAAAATCCAGGTTTTGGTATCCTAAATCCGTTGGTGCGAATTTTATTCAAGCTCTTCGTTCGACCGCTCCGTCGTGCTGACTTTCGTGCCGCGAAGCGCCCGACCCAGTTCGTTACGATTTCGAATTACGCTAAATCCCAGATTAAAAAATACTACCATCGAGACGCCGTGGTTATTTCTCCAGGAGTTGATATCAAAAAGTTTTCCACAGAGTTTTCCACAGTGAACAAAAAGTCCACACAAAGTGTGAGAATCTCCAAAGGTGCCGTCCCTGAAGTCCCTCCAATGGCCGTCGCGAAGCCATATTTTATCATTTTTTGCCGTCAAGTGACCTGGAAGCGTGTCGACCTCGCTATTGAGGCTTGTCTCGCCGCGAAGAAACGCCTCGTTGTCATCGGTGATGGCCCCGAACATGAGAATCTCGTTCGTCTCGCAAAAGATTCCGACCTGATCACGTTCGTTCCTTGGCTTGATTCAGAGGGAATCGCCGCTTGGTTGAAATCCGCCAGCGCCTACATTTTTCCGAGCCTTGAGCCTTTTGGTATGGCTGCTGTCGAAGCTCTAGCTGCGGGTTGCCCCGTGATTGCTTATTCCGAAGGTGGTAGTCGCGATTTTGTTATCCCAGGGAAGAATGGTTTATTGTTCCACTCCCAAAGCGCCTTGGCACTTGAACGGACTTTGCAGGATTTCCAACCTAGCGCTTTTGATAAAAAAGCAGTTGCGAGATCCGCCACTCAATTTTCCCCAGAACACTTCCGAGAGGGAATTAAACATCTTGTTTCTGAACTTTTGGAGCGTCCATGAAACTATTGCAGCGTCTCCTCCTTGTCTTCACTTATTCTTTACCAGCCGTACTTTTCTTCTCTTATTATCCTATCTTGAAACTCGGCCAAAACTCAACTATGAATTTCGAACTGTCCTTGCCATTGCTGTGGTTGGTTCTATTTGATATCTTGGTTATCATATATCTCATCGCTCTAGGCGTAAAAAGTCACCAAAAATCTCAAAAGCCTCGAAAACCTTCCCAAAAGTCGCGAAAGTCCGCTCGTTATTCTCGTCTCGGTTTCAATTTTCCTGGCATTTCTGATCGTCGTATCTTCCTGCTGTCACTTTTTCCGTTTTTCGTTACTCTTTCGTCTCTCTGGTCTGCCAACCCTCTGCGTGCCCTCCTCACCTCCGGAATTATCTGGCTAATCTTCCTCGCAGTTTTTGCTTTACTTTACGTCCTGCCACTTCTGAACCTCCCGAACAACTTTCCGCGTCGCCTCTTGGTCAGTTTTTTCGTTGCTAGTCTTCTCGTCTGTATTTTCTGCTGGGTACAATCCATCCTCGATATTTTCGGCGTCGGTCGTGAGGGGACCCTACTTTGTCTCGGTTGTACTTATCATTCTTTTGGTTTCCCGCATCCCTCTGGTTTCGCCATCGAACCGCAATTCATGGGTAACCTCTTGCTTGCTCCAACCCTGACTGCGCTCTATCTGCTCGTATTTCATCACAAAAAGCAGTTGCCTATATCCAAAGCCTGCCATATATTGAGCGAACGTCGACTGCTTGTGTTTTTCTGTGTTGTTTTTTCATCTACGCTTTTTCTGACGTTTTCGCGTGGTGCAATTTATGCCTATGTTATTGCGTTAGTCATTTTGCTAATTTTTGCGCTTCGTCGTCACCGTTTTCGCATCGGCCTCATTCTTATTCCTGCCCTGACCTTTATTTTCGTCGTCGCCATGCAGGGTGTTTTTACGGTTATTGGCCCCACGAACGACAGTTTTCTCGGCGGCATCTCGAAATCTCTCCACCAACTTTCTCTCGGAATTATCGATATCCGCCCAAAGGCCCAGGATGGTGTGGCAGATCGCCAAGAATGCGAATCCTCAATCTCGGACGCAGATTCTGGCAATTTAGCAGAAACATCTTCCGAAGGAAGTTCCGAGCAGCCAATCTTTGAGGGCTATGTTCCTGAATCGACTAATGTTCGTCTCGGTTTGAATCGTGTTGCGTTCACAACTTGGACCGAGAACCCAACTCGTATCTTTTTCGGAGTTGGGCTCGGTGGAGCAGGCGTCGCCATGCACGAATCTAACCCCGAAAGTGTCGCCTCACCGAAGGAAATCGTCCAAAACCAAGCTTTCAGCCTCCTGCTCGAGCTCGGTCTCGTAGGAGTTTTATTAGTTATACTCATGCTTATGGTGCTTTTTTCGCCTCGCTCTGGCTTCTGGTCGAACCCTGCGTTGCCTCTGTTCGCAAGCCTTCTTGTAGCCTATCTAGTCACGCTGAATTTCTTTTCTGGATTACCGAACGCTCTTCAGATTTATTTACTTCCGCCCCTGCTATACCTCTGTGCGAAAGTTTCTCGAAAATTATGAAAAAAGTCCTTGCTTTTTTCATATGGTTGCTATATAATGAGCAAAGGTTAAACGTCGCGGGATAGAGCAGTCTGGTAGCTCGTTTGGCTCATAACCAAAAGGTCGTTGGTTCAAATCCAACTCCCGCAACCAAAATGGAACCGTATATCGCCCCCCCGATTGCGGTTCCATTTTTTTGTGGATTCTTAGATTTAAACTTTGACCTAGCTTTTCTAGTAGGCCTTTTTTGATTCCACATCCAATCAAGACGTAATTCGTTGTTTCTCTCTGTTATTTCCAAAAACCGAACAACCTTCCTCCACTTTTCCACAGCTGTGCAAACACAATCATTTTCTCCACATTGACACATTTAGAAATAGTTTTGTAACAAAACTTGACAGAAAATACCAAAATAACCATAAAAAGTATTGACAATTGTGATTATCTGTGCTACAATGGACACATAAGCTTGATAGAGCTTAGGATATAAAGTCAGCCCCAAGAAGTAATTTTACCTAAGGAGCTGTACCCAGATCGGTTATAAAGTTATAACCCCATTCCGTTTTACGGAATGGCTAGGAGCCTAAAAGCTTAAGAACATTTAGAATTAGTCTACACCAGTTTTAGCCAACTTCAGATTAATGTTGTCAGCCCAAATTGCGTATCCAAACGGTTTATTGGAGTTCAAAACTTGAACTTCGCTAAACCGTTTGGACGAATTGTCCTCTCGGAAATATAAGCCGGCGGGCAAGAAACGCAAGGAGGTAGCAAAATGGCTACATTAAAAATTAAAATTGAAGGTAACAGAATTGTGAGTAGTAACGGAGTATACTTTAAGGGGATCTCCGAGGACGGTCTACACGCAGCCGGCAACGGCTGGGAAGTAACCATTCGTCCAACATCCGGAAAGCGCCCCGGCAGAATAATCGCTCATTGCGAGCGTCAGTATTCTGACGGACCGGCAGTTTGTCATCGTGAGTTTCGGCTCGAAGATGGCCTGCTTGGTTTGGCCGGCGGAAACGTGTACAGCAGGTATGCGTATTTCCGTAAAGCAAGCTTCCAGAAGTTCTTGGATGAGTTCGGTATAACGGCGGTGAAGCGCGAGGACCCGAACCAGACGTTCACTGGCTTCAGTGCTTACTCTGGTTGGGGTACAGCTACACAGGACGTCGAGACTGACGGCGAGTTGGTGCAGTCCTATGAGGACGCACCTGGCTCTAGGGAACGTTTTGAATCTCCCGGCGGGAATCCTAACCTCTATGAGGGCAGGGAAACCCACACGGTGACCGGGGCAACCTGGGCAATCGTGGAAAGGAAGGAGGATTATCGGGATAACCATAATCACTCTAGAATCCTTTACACTACAGTCAAGGACGTGACCAGCCTTGGTCCGGAGCTTCGTGAGCGCAAGGCTCGTGAACAGAGGATCGAGCGCGCCAGAGAAGCGCTCGGCTGGAGTGGCAAGCATTTCAAAACAGCATCAGAAATGAGGGCTGCGGTAGAGGCGCTTGCTGGGAAATTCCCGCTCACATCAGTCGAGAAGCCGGGCCGCGCCATCCGTCATGCCGGTGTATGGAACCGGTATCACTACGGCGATAGCGACGCTGAGTTTACACTGACCTATCCCGTAGAAGGAATAGAAGGCCAGGAGTTTGATAGCCTTGACCAAATCGTGAAGAAATCCGATTGGGTTAATGTTGGTTATCACGCTTGCGTTGTCAGCGGTGCGATTCATTTGTATGCTGGGCATTGCCTTATTGGAGAAGTGCAGCTGTAGGTAGACTAGTTATATAAACCCGAGGCGCACTCATATGTGCAGGATAGATGCTCATTTGCATCAATCTTAGTCCTCGGGTTTTTCTCTTTTTTACTCTACTCTGACCTTGTATCTTCTACCGGCTCTTCCTCATCCGTCTCACTGAGCGCATTGAGCAAAGAATCTTCAGCGTTTTTGCGCTTCTTTTTTTCTGGGGCCTTGGCTAGTTCAATATCAATGTCATATCCCGTCAACTTCGACGCCAAGCGCACATTCTGACCTTGTCTTCCGATTGCAATTGACTGCTGGTCTTCCGTGACGTAAACTTTCGCTTTCTTGCCATCAATTTCTACTTTCATTACTTCTGCTGGACTCAGCGCCTCGCGGATAAACTCGGATGGGTTATCGCTCCAGTTGATGATATCAATTTTTTCGCGGTCACCAATTTCGTTCATAATTGCTTGCACGCGCATCCCTCGCCCACCGACGAATGTTCCAACCGGATCTACCCCTGGCACCGTCGACATCACGGCAATTTTCGTTCGGCGTCCTGCTTCACGCGCAATTGCCCGAATTTCTACTGAACCATTTTCGAGCTCTGGCACTTCTTGACGGAAAAGGTACTCAATAAATTCTGCATTTCCACGCGAGAGGATGAGTTGCGCCTTTGCATCGTCATGTTCTACGCCTTTGATATAGACCTTAATACGTTCACCAACCGTATAATATTCACCATCAATTTGTTCGCTTTTTGGCATAATACCTGGTGCTTTCCCGAGGTCAATCCGCACCACACGTGGCTCGACTCGCGAAATCATTCCGGTCATCACTGTTCCAATTTTGTCTTCGAATTCTGACAAAACCGCGTCGCGCTCTGCTTCGCGCAAGCGCTGCACGACGACTTGTTTTGCGGTCATTGCTGCTACTCGCCCGAAATCTTTCACCTCTTCGCTTTCTTCGATTACGTCGCCAATTTTGGCGTCTTTTTTCACTTTCTTCGCCTCTGCGAGCGGAATTTCTGTCGCTGGGTTATACGCTACATCATCTTCGATTACTTCGCGCCCGATAAATACTGTTGCTTTACCAGTTTTTGTGTCGAGCAAAGCCCGTACATTCATATCACGATCGCCGTTGTCTCTGCGCCAAGCCGCTGCAATTGCCATCTGTACGACATCCAACACTGTCTCTTCTGGCAGACCTTTTTCATCCGCGATTACTTGTACCATTGCACTCAGCTGTTTGAGGTCTAAGTTTTCCATTTTTCTCCTTTCAACTAAAAACCGCCCCTCTTCGGGTCGGTCAATATCTGTAATATTCTCATTATAACGCACTCGTAGCAGAAGTCAACCATTGACAAAAAAGATAATCTGTGCTACAATGATAATAAGCCTCGAACAGAGGCAAGATTTTGACGACAGTTTCCCAAAGTATAGGGAAACATTAATTCAAACGCACCTTTCCAATGTGAAGATGATTAGAGGTGCGTTGCCAATCTATTAGAGGGGGAATTAATTATGAAAGAACAACAAACTATGGGCTTTGGCCTTCCATCTTGTCGAGTAGGGCTTCTACTCACAGACAACACAGGTGGATTTTTTCTGGTCAAGCGCGTGAACGACAACAAATGGAGCTTGCCTTGGGCATATCTCAGAAAGGATGAGGACATTGAGCAAGCTGCTGAACGTGCCGGTATGGAACAGACCTACTACGATTACGACATGAACGGCGCTCGTTATGTCGATTTGCAGCATATGTCTGATGCTTTGCGGCCGAGTGTTTTAGTAATTTATGGCGCCGAGCATCCTCATGATATCAGTGCTACCGATATGCCGGACCCCGAGATTATCTCGGCAACGAGCTGGTTTGATCGTGCAGGGATTGCGAAATTGAGTTCTGATGACCTGTTGCACGACGCAGAGGCTATTCTCGGCGCCATCGATAACCTCGACAAGAATGTTACCATGAACATCGGTGATGTTCAGAAATGGGGTCTACCTTGGTTTCGGGCTGGTGCTCTCGTCTATAATGGCGAGAGAAAGATTCTGATGATGCACGAGGCGCGGGTCAAGGTGAAGAAGATTAAGGACCCTGTACTCAAGCAAAAGTTGCTCGATGAAGGACATTCACCTAGTGACTGGGTCGATGGTGACGGCGGCTGGAACTTCCCTGCTGGCCGGCTGAAAGTCGGTGAAGGGTTCAAAGAGGGTATAATACGCGAGATAAAAGAAGAAAGCGGCTGGAATGTCGAGATCGAGGGCGATTTGTACATCAAACAGAGCAAAGAACCCGGTAACGAACATGTCATGCCGGTTTATCTTGCCTCGGCTTTTTCTGGACCAGAACAATTCCAAACGTGGGAAACCTCGGAAATCGGCTGGTTCACACCGGAAGAAATTCGAGAAATGAACGATTCTGGTGCATTGCGTAGTCCTGGCTTCATCATGAAATCTCTCGAACTTTTCGAGAAGCTGTAGAATAGCACTCAATCATCGCCGCATTCGAATGCGGGCTAATCTGTTAGATTAGCCCGCAATTTTTATTGGGGCATCCGATATCGCTTTTGTTCGAAAGACAGGAGTTATGACTACTTATAATTAGCACTCTTGACACGCGAGTGCTAATTTGCTACAATCAGGGTATTAGCACTCTTGACAATAGACTGCTAAAGATATAAACTAAAATTAGTAAATCATGTTGTTTAAAATATAGTTATTGGCGTTTGGGCTATTGTACTTTTTTAGAGGATACGGAGCTACGGTGAGTACGAGCGCCAGACACCCGCGACGGCGGGCTGGCTGGACGCGCCTCTAAAAAAGAATGATAGCCTAAACGTCCCTAGCTATAGATTAAAGAAAGGAAATATTATGGGAAAAATTATCGGTATTGACCTCGGTACAACCAACTCTGCCTTCGCCTATATGGTAGCAGGTAAACCTGAAGTCATCACAAACAGTGAAGGGGACCGCACTACTCCTAGCGTAGTTGCTGTTACGAAAAAAGGTGATCGTCTCGTCGGAAAAGTAGCTCAACGCCAACGCGTGACGAATCCAAAAAATACCATTTATGGTATCAAGCGCCTTATCGGTCGCAAGTTCGAAGACAAGGAAGTCCAGCGTGACCTTGACATTATGCCTTATAAGATCGTGAAAAAAGGTAACGCCGTTGCGGTCGAAATGGACGGTAAAGAATACACCCCAGAAGAGATTTCTGCGATGGTGCTCTCGAAGATTAAAGCTGATGCGGAAGCTTTCCTCGGTGAAAAAGTCACTGAAGCGATTATTACCGTTCCGGCCTACTTCGACGACTCTCAACGCCAAGCCACAAAAGATGCTGGCAAAATCGCTGGTCTCGAAGTGAAGCGTATCATCAATGAGCCAACCGCTGCCGCACTCGCTTACGGTCTCGAAAGTAAAAAGGACGAAAAAATTGCCGTGTTCGACCTCGGTGGTGGCACCTTTGATGTCTCAATTCTCGAGCTTGGTGATGGCGTTTTTGAAGTGATGTCGACAAACGGTGATACTCATCTCGGTGGTGAAGATTTCGATAACATTTTGGTTAATTTCTTGCTCGATGAGTTCAAAAAGGAGTCCGGTATTGACATCAAAGACGACGCTGCTGCGATGCAACGCGTGAAGGATGAAGCCGAAAAAGCAAAGAAAGAACTTTCTAGCGCGAAGGAAGTCGAAATCAACTTGCCATTCTTGACTGCAGACGCTGATGGTCCGAAACATTTCGAATATACTTTGACTCGTGCAAAACTTGAGGAATTAGTGAAGCCTCTGCTTGAGCGTCTCGCTGGCCCCGTCGAAAAGGCCTTGAAAGACGCCAAGCTCAGCGCAAAAGACATCAATGAAGTCGTCATGGTTGGTGGTATGACCCGTATGCCAGCCGTCGTCGAGGAAGTGAAAAAGATCTTCGGAAAAGACCCAATGCAGGGCGTGAATCCTGATGAAGTCGTTGCGGTTGGTGCCGCAATCCAAGGTGGTGTTCTCCAGGGCGACGTGAAAGACGTACTTTTGCTTGATGTGACCCCACTTTCTCTTGGTATTGAGACGATGGGTGGCGTTTCGACGAAGTTGATCGAACGCAACACGACCATCCCAACCTCGAAGTCCGAAGTCTTTTCGACCGCCGCTGACAACCAGCCTCAAGTCGAGATTCACGTTCTTCAAGGTGAGCGTGAAATGGCTGCCGACAACAAATCTCTTGGTCGTTTCATTCTCGATGGTATTGCCCCAGCTCCGCGTGGCGTGCCTCAGATTGAAGTAACGTTCAACATCGACGCCAATGGTATATTGAACGTTACCGCGAAGGACAAAGGCACCGGAAAAGAACAATCAATCACAATTCAAAACTCTGGCAATATGTCAAAAGAAGACATCGAAAAAGCTCAGAAAGAGGCCGAAGCACACGCCGATGAAGACAAAAAGAAGCGTGAGGCAATCGAAGCAAAGAACTTACTCGAAAACAAGGTCTATCAGGCCGAAAAAATGCCCGACGAATTCAAAGACAAGATTTCCGAAGACGACGCAAAAACTATCAAAGACGCTGTCGAGGAAGCGAAGAAAACTTTGAACAATGCAGACGCCGATAAGGAAGCATATGAATCTGCCGCGAAAGCTCTCGACGATACGATTATGCCAATCGGAGCGAAGCTTTATCGGGCAAAATCCGACGAGAAACCCGCAGACGCCGACAGTAGTTCAGACGCGAGTGGCGACAGCTCCGACGAAGCCGTCGAAGGCGAAGTCGTTGATAAAGAGTAACTTCTAGCCCGACACAAAAATACCCCATCGTGGGGGTATTTTTGTGCGTACAAGCTAAAACATAACATTATAAATCTATCGCATTATTCATCCTCGTCATTGTACCATTCGTCCTCATCATACCAGTCGTCATCATCGTAGTCTTCGTCCTCAAATTCATATCGAAAATAATGCCGATTAATTTCATCAAATTCTTCTTGGGTATAGTGCCCACTATACCTCTCTGTGGTTGGATCGTCGTCATACTCTCCAACCACAGACCTGATTATTGGATCACTAATATGATATTCTGCACTTACAACTCCTGGCTGGATAAACTTATCATTCTCTCCACTAGCCTTCATGCGCAATCTTTCATCGTCATTTGGTCTAAAGTAGAAATTCTGCAGTCTATATTCTAACAAATACCTTGCCACCGCTTTTGGCTGTCCTGCTAATTCTACCGGTATCATATTGTAATCTGCCAACAAATTTGTAAAATTACAGGCCACTTCCGCTCCTCGGCTCATTGTCTTATTCAGCTGGACTGCCATTTCAAACGATGGCGTATAAAAAGGATTGATATTGAAATCCTCCAAAGTCGGATAGGATTCAGTCGATTCCATTAATGTTGCCTGCATTGCTAACGCGCGCATTGCATTTCGGCCACTCGAGTTTAAGGTTCTGTCTTGCATTTCATAATATGTCGGTCGGATTATATTCTCCTTTAGGTCATTATAAGCAAAATTACTTACTACCAGCGCTCCATTCAGAACCAAACATTCATTTACAGTTAAGTCCCTCGAGTCGAAGTAATCGTCAAGCCTTTCTTCCTGTATGCCGTGGCCGTAAGCGTAATCGTCTGGCATATATTTCTGTGACAATTCGTCTAGGATTTGTTCATTCGGCTCCGACTCATTATCTTGAATATAGACCAAATCTATATCACGTACCGGCTCGTCCTCTTTGGCGATTATTCTACGGGCAATACTGCGTGCCATTCCTCCCATCACCCCTACGTTGCGTGGTAGCTCTTTTAGAAATTCATATTGCTCCAAAATTTCCTGTGGCAAGGGAAATATCTCAAATTCCCGATACTCACTGCTATATTCTTTACGTTCATCACTCCATTCGTCAAGATTCAGCTCCATCTTAGACTCATTATTTACGTTTGAAACTGTATCTTCGTGAGTAGTGATACGTGCTCCAAGAGCCGCCTGTTTTTTCACGTAGCGTCGTAACCCCTGTACCGCCACTTTGCTAGCGTTTTTATATTCTTCATTCATCTTCTCTGGCGACCGCTGCTGTCGGATTCTCTCACGCATCATACTTCTAGTATAGCGTATTTCTCTGACAAGATCTCATACCGACGTATTTACTCATACCACTTAATATGCAAAAATCAATCATCAATAACATCTTTTTATAAAATATCATCTTCATATCAACCTCTGTTATTTGCGCTTATTCTTGCTAAAAACACAAATAATACTAAAAAACTATTGACATATGCAACCATCTGTGCTAGAATAGAATCATGAGCAAGAAAGCATAAACACTTTCAAACTCAAGTACTTCGCAAACCAATATGAAGTTGTATTTCAACTTGAAGTGGGATGCTCGCAGACAATCGTAGCCGTTTGTCCTCCAAAATAGCACTTTGCCTGCGGACACCCCCACTTCAAGACTGCTAGACGGCTGTGGGGAACAACTGAATAGCGCGCCAGCTTGCAATATAAAGTTGGCGGCATCACCAAAAAATCATTTTGCTAGGCGCCGTCGAGCGCCAGAGAGGAGACTTATATGAATAAGTATTTCGGTTTTGCACTCGCTGATTCGATGTTTAATGGGGATGTAACAATTTCCCGTCGGAGCTTGACTCCGGGGCAGGTGAAGGAAATGGCCAGAGATGGCGTCCTGACACCCTGTCTGAACCCCAGCCACCAGGCGACGATCGACGCTATGCGTCAGCGTTTCGGCATCGAGGTAGAAATACCTGAAACTCCACCTCGTGTGGAGGTCGGAACCAGCGACAGTGTCATCGTCATGGGTGTACGCGGGTTGCCCCGTCTGACCGACCGTCACGAGTACACAGCGGAGGAAATTGCTTCGGCAAGTTTCACATTCGCAGAATATACCGTGACAGGCGACATGTAGGCGTGGCGCTCGACTTTGCCAAGGAGGCCTCCTTTTTGTAGTTATCAGATAACTACAAACTACCACCATTATGAGCTTCGATAGCTGGACTCATACGATCTAATCGTAATACCAGTAGAAAAAAGGAAGCAAATAAGGTAGTCAGAAGGAGCAAACAACTGAATATTGGTAATAATAGCCCGGAGTCGCGTATCTTAGAATATGCATTATGACTCCGGGTCTTTCCTTTGTCTCAAAAACCTACTTTGTGCGCAGCGGGGGAGTTTGGCTTGATACTGGTAGTATCGGGAGGCCCCATTTAGGAGGATTTGGGCAATCTGGCTACTATTGGTCATTTGCCGCCGGATTAAATCTCCAGCATGCTTACTTCCTTTCCTTTAGCAAGAGCGACATTAATCCATCCTTCTATAACAATCACTTTCATGCCTACTCCCTCCGCTGCCTAGCTAGTTAGTGTCTATAGTAGGAGGAAGCTTGCAGGTACTGGTCGCACTTCCTAAGTACCCTATGTTATAATATCCTTATGATTAAGTTCCAAGGTAACCGCGAAGAGTTCGGTAAGTTTTATGCGGCTTGTCTGCGCGAGAATGGTCATGATTTTTATCACAACGCGAATCGCCCGACCCTGAACCGCCAGTTAAAAATTTACCAACAATTCTATCCTGAGCTCATCACGGAACTAACCACAGCTGCTGAAACTTTGGATCTGGACCCAGAATTACTACTTTATGAAGATATTGCCGCCTCCGTTGATCATTGGCGTGCTCGTATGAACCGCCATAACCACGGCTGCACGATCTTCGCCATTCACGAAAACGGCCAAACTTTTGTCGGGCGAAATTATGATTGGCTGCCCCAGGCGCGCGAATTCTATAACGAATATCGTCTGGAAATCAAGGGCGCGAATCGTTATTTTGGTTTCTCCGATGAATCGGTTTGGGCTCGCCACACCGGCAAAAACACTCGCAAGCCATATTTCGAGGACGCGATCAACGAACACGGTCTCTATATCGGTCTAACTTTTTCGCACATTGACCAATGGAATTATGGCCTATTGCCGAATCACTTTATCCGTCTTGTTGCGGAGAAGTGTCAAACCACTCGCCAAGCTTTGAATCTTTTTGCTCGCATTCCTGGTGCTGTGCCGAAAAATTTCCTGATTGCCGACGCGAAAGGCGACCTCGCTGTGGTCGAACACGCTGCGAAGCGTTATGCTGTTGTCCGTCCCAACAAAAACGGTGTCCTGATCCATACGAATCACTGTCTCTCTCCCGAGTTGCAACTTTTTGACCATGTGCGAACCCACAACCCGACCACTAATTCTTTCGTGCGCTATGCCGAAGCAGAGTTTCTCATAGCGAACCAAATGCCAAATTTTCAATTTACTGACATCTGGCGAATTTTGCGCAAATCGCATTATATTTATAATCCTGAGACGATTTGGTCACTCGCGCTCGAACTTTCGTCTCAACGGTTCAATATTTATCATGATACAGCTATGGGTCAGAAAGAACAAAAGTTCAGCTTTGACAAATAATTCTCTTCGGTTATAATTTTTTGATGAAACAACTAAACGACCAAGTTACAGCTGGGGAGACTGCTGAGATTCTTCGTCTCGCCGAGCAATGTCTCGGTGCAGAAGGAGATTTTGTCGAACTGGGTTGCTATAAGGGCGAGACCTCGGTGTTGCTTGGAAAACTTTTAGCGCGCCTTTCCCCCAAAAAACGACTTTTTGCCTACGATTCTTTCGCTGGTCTGCCAGAAAAAACGTGTGAAGACAGTTCTAGCGCTGGCGCAAATTTCCAAGCTGGTGAACTTTTCGTTTCGAAGCGTGAAGTTGTCAACAAAATTCGACGCGCCAATTTACATAATATCATTGTGAAAAAAGCTTGGTTTGACGAGCTTGGAAGGAGTGATTTACCCGAGAAAATTGCCTTCGCTTTTCTGGATGGAGATCTCTATAGCTCGATAAAAACCAGCCTCGGTCTCGTCGTTCCGCTTCTTAATGAGCGGGGAATTATTATCGTTCATGATTATAATAATCCTGAACTCCCCGGTTCAGCGCGCGCCGTCGATGAGTTCTTGCGTTCTCATCCACGTTTTCAGCTTCAACAAAAACACACATTAGCAATCTTGACCCTAAAGTGCTAACATGCTAAGATAGAAAAGTATATGGCGAAACGAGATTATTATGAAGTTTTGGGAGTGTCGAAATCGGCCTCTGATGATGAGATCAAGAAAGCTTATCGCAAGCTTGCAATCAAATACCATCCCGACAAAAACCCTGGTGACAAAGCCGCTGAAGAGAAGTTTAAAGAAATTTCCGAAGCACATGATGTCCTGTCTGACAAGCAAAAACGTGCACGTTACGACCAGTTTGGACATGCCGGTGTAGGTGGAGCGGGCTCTGCTGGTGGTAATCCGTTCCAAAATGGCAACTTTAATTTCAACGGTCAGAACTTCAACTTTGATTTCGGCGGTGGTGGCCTCGATGATATTTTGGGCTCAATTTTTGGGTTCGGTGGTGGCGCTCGCCGCCCTACGCGAGGCACTGATTATCGCACGACCGTGACTTTGACCTTCGAAGAAGCCGTGTTCGGCACAACGAAAGTCGTTAGTGCGGACGGTAAAGATCTTAAAGTAAAAATACCCGCTGGAATTGATGATGGCATGTCAATTCGTCTGAGCGGGAAAGGTGGAGCTGCTCCGAAAGGCGGCACAAAGGGCGACCTTTATGTCTTCATCCGCGTGAAACCGCACAAACACTTGACGCGCGAGGGAAGTATTATTCTTTCCGAAAAAGTTGTTTCTATGGTTGATGCTGCCCTTGGTACGACTGTTGATATCGAGACAGTTGACGGCAATGTCCATATGAAAATCCCCGCCGGGACGCAGTCTGGAACTCCATTCAAACTGTCTGGGCATGGCGTCCCACTTATGCGTAGTGATGGTGATCGCGGCCCGCACATCGTCACCGTCATCGTCGAAACACCGAAAAACCTCAACAAACGCCAAAAAGAAATCCTTGAAGAGTTTCGTGATACTAAAGGTAAGAAACGCGGATTCTGGAACTAGATATTGACTTTTTGCCTCATCTGTGCTATAATGGAAGTATGAGCACACGAAAACTCGAAATTATTGGTAACAGCGCTTTAATTACTTTGAACGGGATTAAAAAGGTTCCCGCAAAGATTGACACTGGCGCTGAGAGCTCATCTGTTTGGGCAAGCGATATTACCATGGACGCCGAAAAACGTCTGAGTTTTTGTCTTTTTGCACCCGGTAGCGAATTCTATACCGGTGAGCGCATCGAAACTAATGATTACAAAGCTATGCTTGTACGCAACTCTACTGGCCAAGAAAAAGTTCGTTATCGCGTTCGTCTTCCAGTTAGAATTGGCAAAAGACGCATCAACGCCGGTTTTACTCTTGCCGATCGCAGTAAAAACAATTTTCCTATCTTGATTGGTCGTCGTCTACTCAAAAACCGTTTTTTAGTTGACGTCTCTCAGCTCGAAGTTCCATATCCGCCTCGTACCCAAGATATGGAGTTAAATGACGAGCTTGCCGATGACCCCTGCGCTTTTCATGGCAAATATTTCCAAGAAACTTAGGATAACACGTTATTTTGGCTGCGTGAGACGATAAAAGAGTTCTACAATCTTTTTTGCTTGGCGGCCATACTTATTCTCGATCTTCTTAAACCTCCGGAAACGGTGTTGTGCCGTCTCCGACAACAAGAAACTCATCCCGCTAATACCCTTTTGGAAGCATGGGCTACAAAACCCACAAGCCTTACCGTTTATTGGTTTATGGCAAAACCAAATTTCCTTCATAATGTCTTCATAATGCCATTCATGTATGTTTTTCAGCATTTCCGGTTCTGTTGTGTCTATAATCGGAAAATCAAAGTTGCCTAGTAATTTTACAATCGCCTCTTGGCTTTTATTTTTATCCACTCGAAAGTCTGGCGTCATTTCTCCGAACAGCTGAATCGCTGTCGCAAGTCCGCCCGTTTCTGTCTTAGAAACTTTTTCGACTCCGACAGAAATAATTGGATATTCCTTATGATATTTTTCTGCAAAACTCGCCAAATATTCGTATTGATAGCCTATTGGTCTACGTTTTTGCCTTTTTAGAACTTTATTTATTTGTTTTAAAGCCTTACGAATATCTTTTTTTATTTCGATATCGCGTAGGTCGTAT
>CARTQV010000009.1:0-1412 GCA_949070545.1 uncultured Candidatus Saccharibacteria bacterium
ATAATAGCTATGAGATAGGTATCAATGGCTTAAATTACTACCAAAAACTGGTCGCGATATAAACTAGACATTCTAATTATACCACAGTTTTTAAAAACACAAGCAAAATTACTTAAAAAATCGACACAGAGAGTATATTAAGCAGAAATAGTATTGACTTTTAAGACCAAGTGTGCTATAATGAAAATATAGGCGTTAAAACGACAACTAACGTCTGAGTTTTGAGCTGCCCTTCATGCTTAAAGGAGGTGATTAGATGAAGGTTGATGAACTGGCTCGAAAAAAGTATTTCAAATTTCCAGAGGGCGAAAAACGCCCTGATGACCAGGTCCAAGAGGGAGACACCATTTCTTTAAGTCTTCTCGATAAGAACGATCGGCCTTGTAAAATTTCGGGTATGGTCGACTTGGTCAGTACATATCCCGCCTCGCGGGTTCTGCAAATTAGAACTTGTCTTGGCGGAGTTCCTTATGTCGGCGACGTAATCATCAACAACACTCAGTCACAACTCGACGGAGTTGTTCTCAAGTATGATTACGAAGCCAAAGCTTAACCTTAGGCTCCTAGCTATTTTCAGGAGCCTTTTTTCTTAAGCTTTTCTCGCATCAATTTCTTTCAATGCATTAACATAAGTATCAGGCGACTTGTCGCTCACCGGCGCGAGCCTCAGCCCAACACTCTCGATATATTCTTCTATCTTTTCGTCATTCATTTTCCTTGGATAGCGCATCAAAATCTTCCCATCGTCGAAATCTTGGCGCATTTGTTTCACCTCGCGCATTAGCTCGCGCGAAAGCCCACCCCGTTCTTTGCCGAGGTCGTGAATTACGCTCAGGACCATGGCGCCGTATTTCTGGGCACGCGTACGCGGAGTTTGGAACTCTTCGTGCCGTCTGTCATAATGCGTTTTGTCAACATCGCCTGCTCCACGCCCGTCTTGGGTACTCGAATCATACCAGACTGGCACGCTCAACATCTGTGACTCTTCGCCATCTGGGCTGTTCTTTGTCCCACTTTCCCAGAAATAAGCCCCACGCACGCTCGCCGCCTCGGGGAAGGCTCTTTTGATTAGCTCTTGTGCGATTTCGAGGGTTGCCCCAGAACGCCTTACTTCATCTACAATCAAGATATTTTTCCCGTCCAGTTTGCTCGGTGTGTTCATAATTTCTTCAGGATTCTCGCTCTCGATCCCGCCATCAAGATAGAGCCCGCGAATCCGTGCAAAGGTGTCTTCCGGGACATTGTTGATGTTGAAATCGTGAGAAGAAGCACGATGCTGAGAACCATCGGGAGCGGTGACATAGCCATTTGCGTCCACTTGCACGCCGCTCGCGCGGAACCATGGCTGGCGGTCAATATTCAAATAAGAGTGAGCGGGCCGCTCGTTTTCTGAGAATTTATCCCAGAAAACG
>CARTQV010000009.1:1422-16091 GCA_949070545.1 uncultured Candidatus Saccharibacteria bacterium
CTTACAGGCCGCGCAGATTTGTCGAGATAAATCACATGATCTGGCTTCGCAAGCTCCGCGTTGCTCTCGTATTCCGTTGACGTTCCATCAATTTCTGCGATCAAATTCGCCGTGTCCGCCACAAAAGTCCCCAGAGTTTTATCGATATTCCAAGTATGTTGAGTGTTGTCTCCCCAATGCGCATCCAGTTCATATTGTTGGCGTAGAATCGGATATTCTGCCGGATCGACATGAAACCGCTCCTTAGTCTTTTCCTGTTCGTTTTTCACCCCTGATAACCTCTCTGACATATGGCTATTATACTACAGAGTTCGAAAAACTACCAGAGAATCAGTTTATGCTAAAATCTTGACTTTTTGCCGTTTCTTTGATATAATGGTATTGCAATGATGAAATTGCAATCAAAAATTAGGAATTTTTGCTGTGCGCTAGTGCTGGTAGCGACAGGGCTGTTTTTGGCGTCCTGCCGTCTTTCCACTGGCGACTTTGTGTTTGCAGAAGACGAAACGAGCGAAGTTGCTCCGCATTTTGTGACAATTTATGATGATGGTTCGAGTTTAACCGTGAAAACTTCTGCGGCAACCGTGAAAGACGTACTCGAACGAGCTGGGGTCGAGCTCAGTGATTCTGATATTGTCGAACCAGCTCTCGACACTGAGACAGGCGATGCTGATTATAATATCAACATCTATCGCGCCCGTCCGGCGTTAATTATTGACGGCACAAAACGATACTACATCATGACCGCAAGTTATGATCCGAAGCAAATCCTCGGCGAAGCTGGAGTGACGGTCTATGACGGTGACGAAATCAATGTAAAAATGAATGATAGTTTTCTTGAGGCTGGCGCGGTTTCGACTTATGAAATTGAACGTAATGGTGGTCGCACAATCACCGAAGATGAACCAATCGCCTATGGGACCGAAAAACGCTATGATTATAACCTCGCAAAGGGTGAGCAACATCTTGAGCAGGCTGGTGAAGATGGGCGCATGGTGCGGGTTTATGAAGTGCAATTCAAGGATAATGTAGAAGTTTCTCGCACGCTAGTTTCCGAGGAGGTCCAGCGTGAGCCAGTGCCAGAAATCATCGTCGTGGGCGCAAAAGCCTCGATTTCTCCAGAGCGCCAACAATGTGCCGAATGGGCGCGTGCAGCTGGGGTTTCGGAAGGCGATCTTTCGGTGGCGCTTGAGCTGATTTATCATGAATCGGGTTGTCGTGTCGACGCTTCAAATCCATCTGGGGCCTATGGCATTCCGCAGGCGAAACCAGGGAACAAGATGAGCGCAATGGGCTCGGATTGGGAGACTAATCCAGTCACGCAGATTCGTTGGATGATTGGTTATGTTAACGGTCGTTATGGCGGTTGGCAGGGGGCGATGAATTGGTGGTGGGAACACCATTGGTATTAGTATGAAAAATAACAAGTCGCTTGGTCAGCATTGGCTAAAGAATCGTACCATTCTGAATAAGATTGCTGAGCTCGGAGCGATTGATGAAAAGGCAGTTTGCCTTGAAATTGGCCCAGGGCTTGGGACTTTGACTTCGAGTCTTTTGAAACGATTCTCGAAAGTCGTTGCTGTGGAATATGATGCACGTTTGGCGGAGAATCTCCCACGCTCTTTTCCGAACACGAATCTCGAAGTTGTCCATGGCGATATTTTGCAGGTTGATATCGGGAAATTGGCCGGGAATAATTATGTGGTAGTTGGGAATATTCCATATTACATCACGTCGCCAATTATCCGTAAGTTACTCGAAACCACGTCGAAGCCAAAGAAAATCGTCCTTCTGGTGCAGAAAGAAGTCGCTCAGCGCGTAGCAGCTGAGCCAGGAAAACATTCCTGGCTTTCGGTCATGACCCAGAATCAGGCTGCCGCCGAGCTCGGCCCCGTAGTTCCTGCGCGTGAGTTCACTCCGCCTCCGAAAGTAGATAGTCAAGTTTTGGTCTTGACTCCGCATAGCGAAAAAGTTCTGTCGCCGGCAGCATTAGCTCTGGCGAAAAGAGGCTTTTCTAGCCCGCGCAAAAAGTTAGCGCATAACCTCGCAATCAGCGAAATTTCTAAGGAACAGTGGCAACAGATTTTGCAGGATAATCAGATTAATCCAGACGTGAGAGCGGAGGATTTAGATCTTCTCGACTGGGAAGAATTAGTAACATCTCAGAAAAGCTAAAAAAGTGCTTGCATTTTCTAAACATAAGCGTTAGAATAAAAACAACATTAGGTATTAATTAAAAAACAAAATTAATAAAACACAGGCAAAAGGGAGGCACAATGAACCCTGAAGACAACAACCCATTAATAAACCCAGGCGCTCCGAATCTTGGTATGCCAGCAGATCCGGTCGATCCGATAAATAGCGTTCCTTCACCGACGGCACCGTTAGCGACGAATCCAATGGATCCGATGGCTGGAAGCCCAGCTTCAGATACGACGACTGGTGCGAACCAGAATATGGGAATTGAAAATACAATTGAAGAGCCACTTGTGCCAGCGGCTCCAGTTCCTGGTTCGATCGGTAGCGTTACTTCCGTCCCGCCAGTCGATCCTGCTACTACTCCTGCGCCTTTTGCGCCTGCTGGTCCAACACAGGCAGCACCTGCTATGCCTGATCAGGCTGCGCAAGCTCCCTATAACCCCTTTGCTCAACCCGCCGCACAAGCTGGTGTTGAAAATCCGGCTCCCGCTCCAGCCGTTGGATTGAACGGCGCACCAGCTCCAGCTGCTCCAGCTGCTCCAGCGACCGCGCCTACAACGCCTCCACCCGTTCAGCCGACTAACGCTCCGAAATCTGCCAAATCTGCGGTGAGGATGAGCCCCATGATCATCGTGCTGGCAATTGTTGCAGTCCTCGGCGTAGTTATGGCGATTATCTTCGCTGCACTCTATATCGGCGCGAAAAATGATCAGAAGGTCGTTTACGTCCCGTCGACGGCTGACGATACCGCTAACGCTGCGGTTGAAGTTCTAAGTTGCTCGCGCGAAAATGATTTTAACTATCTGATTGGCTACGACCACGAAGTGATTGGTTCGCAGGATGTAATGTTGAATTATACTGGCGATAAGTTAGATTCAATTGCGCTGAGTGCTAGTGCTACTTTCGACAACGAAAGTGATGCGAACGTCGCGAAAGATAATTATGCCAATGCTGCAGTAATTCGCGAGTCAATGACCGCTAATTATCAAGTTGAAGGTAGCACGATGACAGCTGGTTTCGGGGTCGCGGATGGAAATACTTTGTCCGATGTTGATGCAGCTGCGATTATTTATGGTGATGGCACTGAGGGGGCAGATTTGTCGCTCCCAGCCGTTCAGGCACACTATGAATCTATCGGCTATACTTGTACTCAAGAATAGAATAAAGCCACTAAAGCCTCGTTTTGCGAGGCTTTTTGTGCTATAATATATATGTTATGTCAAAAGTCTATCTCTGCACTGCAATTCCTTATGTGAACGGCAATCCTCATATCGGACATGCCATGGATTATCTTTTAGCGGATGTTTATGCGCGTTTTCGATGTGGTTTAGGTGATGATGTACGTCTCCAAGTTGGCACTGACGAGCATGGCAACAAAGTTTTTAGTACCGCATCGAAGAATGGTCTTTCTGTCGAGGCATATGCTGCTGAGAACTCTAAGAAGTTTCAAGATTTTGTAAACAAACTAAACATTAGCTACACCGACACCATTCGCACAACCGATCCTGATCACGTGCGTCGTTGTCAGGAAATTTGGCGACAGCTTGAACCACATATTTATGCTGCAGATTATGATGGATGGTATTGTGAAGGTTGTGAGCGTTTCGTCACGCAGAAAGAATATGACGAAAATAATGGGATTTGTCCCGATCACCAAAAACCCTATGAGAAGCTTACAGAAAAAAATTATTATCTGCGTATCGCCGATTTTAAAGATAATATTCGCACTCAGATTGAAAATAATAAAATGCAGATTTTGCCTGAGTTTCGCAAGCAGGAGGTATTGAAGTTGCTTGAAGATGCACCCGATATTTCGATTTCGCGTCCGCGCAAGCAGTTGAGTTGGGGGGTTTCCGTTCCAGGAGATGATGACCAAGTCATGTATGTCTGGCTCGACGCCCTGAGTAACTATATTACTATATTGGGCTATCCTGACCAGGATATTTCTGAATGGTGGCCTGCAAACGCTCAGTTCGTTGGAAAAGATATCTTGCGTTTCCATACGATTACTTGGCCAGCGATTTTGCTCGGACTAGGCTTACCTTTGCCACAAAGAATTGTTTCGCATGGACACGTTCTGGCGGATGGCCAAAAAATGAGCAAAAGTATCGGCAACGTCGTCGACCCAGTCGAAGTGATTGAAAAACATGGCCTCGACGCTTTTCGCTATTTCTTTCTACGCCATGTCGATACATTTGCTGACTCTGATTTTACTTGGGAAAAGTTTGAAGATTCTTATAACCACGAACTTGCGGATGATTTGGGCAATCTTATCCAACGCCTCGCGACATTATGCCAGAAAAATAAGATTCATGGACGTACCTGGAAGAGCGATCTTGCACCAGAGTATTTGCAGCTGATGGGAGATTTTGAATTCTCGAAGGCCTTTGATTATGCCTGGCACAAAGTTCAGGATTTAAATAAAGCGATTGACATGGCGAAACCATGGGAATTAGCAAAAAATGGCGAAGTTGAGAAAGTCAGACAGGTGTTAGATGAGCTAGTTAACGGGTTGCTGGAAGTTGCTGAGCTGCTCACGCCGTTTTTGCCTGGAACGGCAGGGAAGATTATTGAATTGTTCCAGACTCAAGAAGTCATCTCCCCTCTAGAGACGCCAATGTTCCCAAAAAGATAAAGCAGAAGATAGCGGACGCAGTAGCTGAACTGTGCCCTCCACACGCTGCACCCCCTACTCTCGCTACCTGTCTTCTTGTACCAATTTCCCCCAATAATTCTTTCCGCCAATCAAGTCATAGCTAAGAAGTTCATATTCTTTCAAAACTTCCGATTCCTCTAGCTCCCCTTCTTGATAACTATTCGCTAAAATCGCACTATCTAAATTATTACAAACCTCCGTCGTTAAGTACGCTAGCACCGGCTTTTCGACCCCGAGCACATCGTACAGAATATTCGACAAACAGTTCGGTGTCACGGTCGGTAAGTCTACGCCTTTCGTCGGGAACTCGAACCCGAGTTGTTTGTTCCATTCGGCAACTTCTTTTTCTGTGAACAAATCATCAAGTTCGAAATTCGCATAGATGAAATATGGCGTAAGGTGCGTTAGGTCTCTGAGTCGTTTATCATCCGATTCGGCATAGTCATTCAGAACTCCTGCCGCATGGTCCCCATACCACAGCATCACAGTCTTACCTTCTAGTTTATCTAACCCTTCGATAAACTCACCAAGGTATTCATCAGCGTGGTTCAGGCTTTCGAAGTAATGCTCAACTAAACTCCAGTTTGTTATGGAATCGTCAACTATTTTAAAATGCAATTCTGGATATTTGGCAGTATCTTGTGGTGTGTGGTTTTGCATCGTGACCAAAGAAATGAAATTCTTTTCACTGCTCTGTTGCCTGAGGATACTCAACGTTTCTTGATATATTGATTTGTCGTTAATATATTCACTTTCGTTATCATGATGGTTATACACCATTCCGCTAGCGTCTCTAAAATCGTCAAACAACATATTTTGATACACAAAATTGCGCTTATAGAACGTTCCACCATAAGAATGTATTGCTTGAGTTGTGAAGTGATGATCTTTTGCAAAGCTTGTCATGCCTGGAATATAATCTACTTTTGCCAAAGAAGTAACATATGGCGTTGTATCAACCCATGCGTTAGACAGCCCAGTAAAGACCTCAAATTCGACATTAGCTGTTCCGCCACCGTATTCAGGTGAATACATATATCCACTCGGGTAGTCTCGGAACAACTTATTTAAAACCGGCTGAACATCTCCACCACTGTGAGAATAACGTTCATTTATAATGTTTGGATCATATGAACTTTCGCTCAATACAACAACTAAGTTATCAATAGCCTCACTAAGCGGTCTTCTTTTCGTGTCAGAATTTTTAATTTTGCTATATTTTTTGTAAATTTTTGCTATTTTCTCTTGGCTATATTCGTTTGGCGCCTCCGTATGTAGTGAAGAAAGGTTATATAGGAACCCCACAAGAAAGCCATTTCTGTCGTAAGTTTCCTGTTGTGACCAATTTACAATGTCGATGCTTTCTTGCACCCAATCAAAGTCATACTCTGTCGACGCATGCCACACCACTGGTGACGCTAAAAGTACCAAGGCCGTCAAAGAGACTCCACCGAGAGCCAGCCTCGGTAACAGCGCCATCTTGTCCCACAATTCTAGACCGCATTTACTTCTGCCGATCAATCTTCGCAAAAAATGTTCCAACAAACAACAGCCAATCAGTAAAAACACTATTCCAATCACCAATGTCGTCACATCGCCACTATCGACAAAGCTCTCCATCCCTCCGAGCTCGTCGGCCATCAACAAATCCTCTGGTAGAAGCGGCACGTTACGCACAGCAGTCTTTTGGATATTAGCATATCCGAGAGCGCCCGCCAGTGAAAAAACAATTCCCATCGCTAAGAACGGCCGCCACAAAAACGCTGCAATTGTTGTTGTGAATAGAAGTATTACTAGGCAACTATAATAAAAAATCCCAGATCTTTCGATGATAAATTCTGTTAGCTTTTCATTATCATTATTAAATCCCTTCCACAAGATAAACCAAGTACAAATAATCGAAAAAACGACTAGCAGCATAATCGAAAGTAGTACTCTTAAAACCCCTGGCATCGCATGCCTAAAGCGTCGCGCTTTTGGGCTTTCAAGCTTCTCTGGAACCGAACTTTCGGTTTCATTTTTTGTGCTATTACGCTCTTCCCTGGGCTCAGTTTTAGTCTGAACAACTTTCTTGCTATCTGACTTTTTCGTCCCAGCTCCATCAACCTTTCTCGGCAGACGTTTAACTGCTATATCTTGACGGGTATGATCCGACTTTTTTGATTTCGTGTCTTCTTTTTCTCGAGTTGAACTTTTCCGTTCAACATGCTTCTTTGCCATAAACATATTATATCACACAAAAGTGGCACTCCGCATAAACGAAGTGCCACTTCCTAAACTCGAGGGCTTAAGTCCTAAGCTTCAGCGTCGTAATCATCACAACTAAAGCCACCTGCGGTAAGCTTCGTTGCTACGTCGGAAACATAGAAACCAATTATGCCACCAATCATCGGGAAGACGACGTAAGCTGCGAGTGCCAAGCCAGCCAGCCCAGCCAATTCTCCGAACCCTTCTGCAGTTGTCGGCAAGATTTGGTACATCAAGGCCGCTGCCGGGTTGAAGATAAAGCTATCTGCGAGTCCGAAGAAGCTCTGGCTAATCACGATTCCGAAAATGATCGCGAGCGTCATGCCGCTCGTCACTGCCAAAGCGAAAGTAAGCGGGCTCTTGCGGGTATAGCGCAAAGCGCGTGCGTAAATAAACGCAATCACAATCGCACCAAGTAGCTCAACCAAGGCAACCGCCCAGAAAGTTTCGCCACTAATTTCGCCCATCATCGGGAGCTCAGCAGTCGTTTCGCTACCGAGACGGAAAGTATTAATCAAGATTAAACCGATCCAAGCCCCGAGTACTTGCGCCAAGATGTATAAAACGCCACGAATTGCAGACATGCGACGAGTCGCCATCATGCCGACGGTCACGAGTGGATTCAAGTTTGCGCCCGAAATCCCTGCAATTGCGATATAAACACCAACAATCGCGAAGACGAGATAAAGTGGCTGTACGCCGAGCGTAAGCAACAACATTACGACGAGCATCGTACCGATCAGCTCACCGAGCAATGCACCCCAAATCTTGCTGGTTTTGAAAATTGTTAAAATGTTTTCGTTCGCATCGCACTTACGAGCGAAACAACCTTTTGAAGAAGGTTCAGCGCTGGCGGTCTTGACAGCTGGCGTTGCAACAACTTCTTTCTTGTTCTGTGGTTTAGTCGAAGACTTCTTTGCAGTGGTCTTCTTTGGCTTTTGATTTGCCATTTATAACCTCCTTAACACTAATATTCTCACCAATTATAGCATACTTATGTTACAATTGAAAAGTAAAAAGTTAAGCGTAAGATTTTAGAAAAGGAATTGACTGTTATGGGTATCATGATGACAAAAGACACGAATGATAATTCGGAAATCGACCGTCGAATCGCAGCGGATCTGCGTATGCGAGCTCAACAGTCACGTTCCATTGATCGTGATGACATCGAAGATTCAACTTATGTCGAAAACACCGAAAAAACCCATAAGTTCACTTGGGTTTGGATTATTTTGATTATTCTCGCGATTATTTCCTTAGTTTGCATTGTTCTGATATAATATACATATGTCAGATGTAGAGAAGTGGAAGAGTGAGCTGAAAAAGCTTAACTCTGAGTATGCCAAGATTAAAACTTTGCCCCCTGAAGAACGCGGGAAATTCGGGCGCGAGATGAATGCAAAAAAACAGAAAATCCTCGCTGCAATCTCCGCCGCCGAGGCTGAAGCGGAGAGCACCAGCATTACTCCGATTGATATTTCTGCCCCTGCTGCGCCGAACGAAGCGATTCCGCATGTTTCTCGTGGGTCGAAACATCCCCTGATGACAGAACTTGATCGCGTAATTCAGATTTATGCTAGCATGGGCTTTGATATTATGGAGTCGCGTCAACTCGACGACGAGCTCCATATGTTCGATAGTTTGAACTTCCCAAAAGATCATCCTGCTCGTGATGGTTATGATACTTTTCGCACCAGCGAGAACTTTATCCCACCTGCCCATACTTCAACTATGCAACATCGTGCTCTGAAGAAGTACAAACGCAAACTAGATGAAGGCGGTAAGATTGCAGTCGCCATCCCCGGTCGGGTTTTTCGTAATGAAGACGCTGATGCAACTCACGAACACACTTTTTATCAGTGTGAAGGCGTGTTCGTTTCGAAAGATGCCACGATGGGTCAGATGTTTGCTGTCTTGAAACACTTTTTTGAGGCTTACTATGGTCAAAAGCTGAAAATTAAGACCCAGCCTGGCTATTTTCCATTTACTGAACCTTCAGCTGAACTCTTAATCGAGAAGCCAGCTAGTTTAGGCGGCAAAGGCGGTGATTGGCTAGAAATGCTAGGATGCGGCATGATCCATCCGAACGTTCTCAAGATGGCTGACATCGACCCAGAGATTTATCATGGTTTTGCTTGGGGTGGCGGAATTGATCGCCTCGCTATGCTGAAATACGGTCTCAGTGATGTGCGTTATTTTGAATCTGGTAAACTTGATTTCTTGGAGGAGTTCTAAATGCTAATTTCGCTAAATGAAATTAAAAAATATGTTTCTGTCCCCACCGATGTTACGGACCAAAAGTTGCTTGAATTGATTGGCTCGCGTTTAGTCGAAATTGAAGAAACAATCGACTTGGCGCCAAGATACCACGGGATTTATATTGCAAAAGTGGTGAGTTGTGAACCGATCCCCGATACACATCTACATCTTTGCGCGATTGATGCCGGAGAACATAATGCCGAATTTAATCAACTAGAAAACGGACTTATTCAAGTTGTTTGTGGCGCCCCGAATGTCCACGCTGGCATGTTGGCAGTCTGGATTACGCCTGGCAGTATCGTCCCTGAAACTTACGATAACGAGAACTTCAAGCTCAGCGTGCGCAAATTGCGTGGTTATGAATCGAACGGCATGCTCGCTGGTGCTGACGAACTCGGACTCGACACGGAGCATAAATTCATCGCCGAGGTTGATCCGAAAATCGCTCGACCTGGTCAGGCCCTCGCGGAGGTTTTTGACCTGAATGATATTATTCTAGATGTTGAAAACAAATCTTTGACTCATCGCCCAGATTGTTTCGGGCTGATCGGTTTCGCGCGCGAAGTTGCCGGCATTCTCGGTGTGCATTTTGAAGAACCAGCAGTCTTCTCCGGAACCGAAAGAATGTCGAAAGCTGGTGAATTGCCGATTGAAGTAAAAATCAGTGACGCCGAGCTTTGCCCACGTTATTCCTGTGCGGTCTTCGAGTTGCCAAAACATGAAAAAAGCAAATATCTGACCCATGACCAAGTTTTTCTTGCGAAAGCAGGTATGCGTGCAATCGATCCGATGGTCGATCTGACAAATATTCTGATGCTCGAAACTGGCCAGCCACTTCATGCTTTTGATTATGACAAGTTAGTTACCGTTGGCGAAGCGGAGGCTCCGAAAATCGTCGTGCGCGCCGCGAAAGATGGCGAAGAGTTGCAGTTACTCGACGGTAAGACTATTTCTTGCACGACGGACGATATTTTAATTACGTCGAATGATGTTCCGGTTGCTCTAGCGGGCGCAATGGGCGGAAAGAACACTGACATCGACGCCTCAACTACACGTGTTGTGCTCGAGAGTGCTACTTTTTCGCTCTATCACTTGCGCAAAACTCAGATGGCTCATGGGATTTTCTCTGAAGCGATTACTAGATTCACAAAGGGCCAACCCGCAACTATGACTTTGTCAGTCTTAGTGGAGGCAGTGCATAGGCTTGATGTAGGGGTGTTAGCAAACGCCGATGACTATCCGGGAAAAGAGAAGCAAAATGTTGTAAAAATTACAACAGATGAGATCAATGGTCTACTTGGGACTGGCTATAGTGTTGAAGAAATCGTCAAGACGCTTGAGAACGTGGGATTCAAAGTTGAAGTGTCAGAGATTACTGCGCAGGGTGGCGTGCATGTCTCCGTTCGAGGCGCTAACGATCAGGCTGGCGCGGGTCCGAATCACGGCCCGTTAGGGCTCGATTCGGAAAGCGCCACCGCACCTCGAGCAGAGACATCACGACAGGACCCTGTGCGGTGCTCTGTTAACACTGCTGCTCTAAAGGTTACTGTTCCAAAGTGGCGCACCGACATTCACATCAAAGAAGATATCATCGAGGAAGTTGGTCGCTTGTTGGGTTATGACAATATCGCTCTAAGTTTGCCGACGAGACCCTTCATCGAAGCGACAATTGACCCGCTAATTAGCCTAAAAACAGAACTGCGTGCGATTTTGTCTGATAATTTATCTATGCATGAACTTCTGACCTATTCGTTCGTCAGTCAAAGTCTGCTCGAAAAAGTTGGTATGGAGGTTGATAATAGTTACGAGATCGTCAACTCAATTTCTCCCGAGTTACAGCGTTTCCGCCAACAAATCGTCCCGAGTCTGCTCGACAAGGTGCGCGAAAACTTGAAATCTGGCCATCGTGACTTCTGCCTTTATGAGATGAACCAAGTTTCGGTAAAAAGTGCTGGGTTGACCAGTGAGGGGACGCCGCAGCTCAAAATGCACCTCGGCATTGTGGATCTAGGAGATTTTTATCAGTTGAAGATGAAACTTCTCGCGATGTTCAGGGAACTGAAGGTTAGTCTTGAGTATAAGCAACTTTCTCCTGAAACGGCCAAGCATGATTCTTATCTCGAACCGAAACGCTCGGCGGAGATTTTCGTCCAAGGTCAAAAAATCGGCGCCTTTGGTGAAGTGCGAGCAGCAGTTCTGCGCCAGTTCAAACTCGACAAAACAGTCTCCGCGCTCGAATTGAACTTAGAAAAGCTTTCGACTTGCACGCGCGAAATGAAAACAAAGTTCAAACTCTCGAAGTTCCCATTTGTCGAGCGCGACCTAACCTTGAAGGTTGATGAGGAAGCACCATTCGGGCGATTCGACCAAGTCTTGGTGGGCTATTTCGATGAGAAAAAACTCATCGCAGAAGTGACGCCGGTCTCAATCTATCAGGGTGACGATACAGCGACGAAGAATCTCTCCTTCCATCTGAAGTTTTCTGACCCCGAAAAGACTTTGAAGACCGAAGAGATTTCTGCTATAATGGAAGAAATTACGATTGCAGTGTCGCAAATTGGCGCCGAAGTTGTTTAAAGGAGGAAAATGGAAGAAAAAGCTCTAAAAACTAGCTGGAAACAGCGCATTGTTATCCTAGTCATCGCAGTGTTACTAGTCGGATCGACGATTTTGACTTATGCCTTAATCGTCCTCGGGGGGAATAATAGCTCATCGGGTGCAGGCAACGACGCTGATAGCGAAGAGATTATCGCCGAATACAATGCAAAGACTGCTGAACTCGAAGCTGCAGCAAAGCCACTTTCAGACAAATATTTTAAAGATTTTTCTGGGTATAAATCTAATGTGAAGGCTTATAATGCCGCAAACGTCAATAGTGCTGGTCTCGAGACGAAGGATTTGAAAGACGGATCGGGCAGAACTCTCGAAGAAGGCGATACGGATTACATGGCTTATTATATCGGTTGGTGCCCAGACGGTAGTATTTTTGACTCATCATTTGATGACGAAGAGAACCCAACTGGATTGCAAGCCCCGCTCGACCCCAGCCTGGGTCTAATCGAAGGCTGGAATCAGGGCGTAATTGGCATGAAGCTCGGTGGCGTGCGTCAGCTCGAAATCTCTGGCAGCTTGGCTTATGGCGATACCCAAGAAATCTGTGGCAGTAAGAGTTCACCTTTGAAGTTTATCGTGATGGCTTTGGAGCCAGATATCAAAATCACAAAAATCAACGAAGAGCTGAACGAAATCTATATGCGGCTTTACGCATCTTATTACGGTGGGGTCGAATAAAGCATATGGTTGATCTCGCGATCATCGGTGGTGGTCCAGCTGCGCTCTCAGCTGCCCTCTACGGCGCGCGTGCAGGGCTCGAAACCGTCGTTTTTGAACGAGGTGAAATTGGCGGCGATCTCGGGAAAATTGCACATCTTGCGAACTACCCAGGATTTATCGGTGCAGGAAAAGAACTAGCCACGAAGTTGCATAGGCAGGCAGAAACTGCTGGCGCAAAAATCGAATACGGTGAGTGCACGAAGTTGGATGTGAGTGATGATGGCTTTAGCCTAGTGGTTGATGAAGAGGTTATCAAAGCACGTGCCGTGATTATCGCGACCGGCTCGGAGCCGAAAACCCTCGACTTTGTCGATGAGCTGGATCCGCCAGTTTCTTATTGCGCACTCTGCGATGGCGATTTTGCGAAAGATGAAAATATAGTGATTGTTGGTGGTGGCAACTCGGCCGTCCAAGAAGCGTTATTCTTGGCTCCACTAGCTAAATCATTGACGCTCGTTAGCCATTCGAGGTTAAAAGCCGACCGCTGCTTACAGGATAAGCTACGCGCACACAAAAATTGCAAAATTCGCGAAGGAATCGAGCCAGACCTCGAATTTTTGAACAGTTTTGATCGAGTTTTTATCTTCATCGGACGTCAACCTGCGACTGGTTTTTTGCAGGACGAGAAGCTGCTAGACGAGAATAGGTATATCTTGACTGATGAGAACCATATGACTGTCATCCCAGGGGTGTTTGCGGCCGGAGACGTGCGTAGTGGAAGCATTCATCAGGTCGTCACCGCCGCTGGAGATGGCGCCAGCGCCGCAATTAACGTGAATAAATGGCTTAAGCATTGACTTTTTAGACGATGTGTGCTATAATGGAAGTATAGGTGAGAAATTGCCTAGTAGCTTGAAATAACTACGCATTGCAGAAAGGGGGAATGAGCATGATGCGTATTTTAAATAAGATTGCGACCTTCATATCGTTAATCATCGAAGATGTGAAGGTGCGACTAATGCACAAGGAAAGAGCAGGGGTGCACTCTTATAGAGTGCAGATGCGCCAGCACTATCGTCATGGTGAATGGCACACGGAGCTTCCAATGGAGGCGGTTTGCCGCGTGATCTTGGAAGACAAGATTCGTGAGCTGCCATTTGAACAGCGCGCTTTGGCACGGGTGGCTTGGCGAAAGCAGGTTGAAAAGCGTCGAGTCCAGCAGGCCAACATGCAAGCTATCTTACTGGCTCTGCAAGAGACGCAGGAAATGGAACTTTTGGAACAGGTAGAACGCTATGAACGTGAAAAAGCGTCAAAGCCTATCCCAACAAAGATAATTCCATTTCCATGTCAGCGCGTTGCAAGTAGTTCCGCCCGTGAGGCACCTACTACCCCCGAAAAAGAGGAGGTAAAAAAGGATGAGCCCGAGGCGGTGCAAAAGCAGCTGGAGGCGGTCGTGCGTGCGGCGACGTCTGATCCTGGACATCAACGTCAGCTATTGCGATTATTCTTGGATAACCCGGAACTCGCGAAGATGGCCTTGAGCAAGGAAACGACGTTGCGATTTTGTATGGCGAAAAACCTGCGTAGTTTGCAGTGTTGTGGAGCGATGCGCAAAACGCCTGTGGCGACCGGGGCTTCGGCTGCTCAGGGCCTGTAGTGTACCATTTAGGCCTTTAGCAATCTTGTTTGCTAAACCCCGCTACGTTCTGTGTAGCGGGGTTATTTCTTTCATGCTATAGTGGTTTTATGCACGAAAGTTTTTATTTTTATGACCTCGAAACTTCTGGATTGAATCCGCGCGAAGACCGTATCATGCAGTTCGCCGGACAACGCACTGACTCAGATTTTCGACCGCTTGGCGAGCCGACAAACTTGCTAGTTGAGCTTCCTGACGACACTTTGCCGAGCCCAGGCGCAATCATGGTGACTGGTATTACCCCACAATCTACGAAACAAGATGGTATTTTCGAGCGTGATTTTTGTCATTTCTTCCTCGAAGAAGTAGCCACGCCTGGGACGACGATCATGGGTT
>CARTQV010000010.1 GCA_949070545.1 uncultured Candidatus Saccharibacteria bacterium
AGCGGGGATGAGATTCGGACAGTCCTATAGTACCACTATAAACTACGGTTGAATAAGCACTAAATATAGAATCAGCAGCGTATAGTGACCAATAAAGGCCATATTCTCCTGAAGCGCCAAAAGCCTTAGTATAAGCGAGACTAACCCTCCCGCTGCGCACAAAGTAAACCAATATTATACAATAATAAAGACATATTGTAAAGTATTGGTGCCCGAGACTGGACTTGAACCAGCACGTAATTGCTTACACTAGCACCTGAAGCTAGCGCGTCTACCAATTCCGCCACTCGGGCATAGCTACATTATAGCACATTTCGTGGCCTTTTCGGGGTTACTTTTCGATGGGGCTGTGTTATAATGGACTTAGCTGGTTCTGTAGCTCAGTTGGTAGAGCAGAGGCCTGAAGAGCCTTGTGTCACTGGTTCGAGTCCAGTCGGAACCACCACTGAAACAAAAATTGCCTCTTAAGAGGCGTTTTTTTGTTTTACAATCAAATCATCTCAAACACATTTTTCCTAAATCTTGGGACCACGTACATATGTCGATGCTTTCCCCTCCTCCTACTATAGACACTAACTAGCTAGGCAGCGGAGGGAGTAGGCATGAAAGTGATTGTTATAGAAGGATGGATTAATGTCGCTCTTGCTAAAGGAAAGGAAGTAAGCATGCTGGAGATTTAATCCGGCGGCAAATGACCAATAGTAGCCAGATTGCCCAAATCCTCCTAAATGGGGCCTCCCGATACTACCAGTATCAAGCCAAACTCCCCCGCTGCGCACTAGAAACCCAACAAAAATGTCCTATCGCAGTCGGTAGGACATTTTATTTCATATAGCACATTTTAAACACCCGGTGCTAGTTGATATTGGAAACTCGGGCGGCTCTCAACGTCAGATTCGTCCGAACTTCTACTCCCATTTTACCACGACCGTTATCCATGTCAAGCTTGTTTTTCGAGATTTTTGTGACGAAATTTTAGACTCAAAATAACTTAGTAACAGAGAAGAAATCCTAAAAACCGAACAAAACTTCTTGACGGGCAGAAATACTATTTTTTAATATAAATCCCAAATCCTATGAAAGTTCTATAGCTTGTGCTATAATACAACCATGGCAAATGGAGGTGAAAACTGGCGCAGGCGTTTTAACCGATGGCTGGACCAGTGGAAAGTTGCAGGCTCGGGGATCATCCTCGCGACGAGGCGCCGTAGTTTTTTAATTGCGTTTCTGATTAGCTTTGTCATTTTTGGGACATTGATGAGCCTTTTATCGGGTAGCACGGCAGCTTTTAATCTGTTTTGGCAGGTTGACCTGCCCGGGAAGATGCAAATCATCAGTGATGCTTTCCTAGCATTTTTCGGCGTTGGGCGCAATTTCTGGGATTGGCTTTTGACTTTTGCGGTTGTTGTTCTGCAAAGTATTTTGATTGGGCTCGTGGTTCTAGTTTGGCGAAAGCGCCGTCGGAGTCACAAAGAGCAGATTATTGCGACCGCTGCGAACTCCGAAAACATCCAGAATGCTGGGCTAGCGGCTGGTTTGGCTGTGCTCGGCTCGGGTTGCCCAACCTGTGGAACGACTTTACTCGCTCCGATGCTCAGCACGCTTTTTAGCACCAGCGGATTCGCGATGGCAAGCTTGGTCTCTGGGCTCTTGACCGTAGCGTCCGTCCTCGTGGCTTTGCTAGCTTTGAAACGTGTTGGCGGCGATGCCTATGCGATGATCGTTAGCGAACGTTATCAGAAATCCCATTCGGGGAAGGAGAAAAAATCATGAAATTTTTACGAACCGCAGCTATTATTGCCGTAATCGGTGCGCTTTTTGCGTTAATTCTGCTCAATTCCTCAACCAAACAAACTCCTGGTGACCAAGTTTGGAACGAGGCCTCCACGGTCGGCGAACTTGATGCCGAAAATTATTACATCATGTACACCGATCTCATGTGCCCGTATTGTGATGTTTTTTCGCGCGCTGTCATGCAGCATTGGGACGAGTTCAAACAGTACCTTGCCGACAACAATATTCTTTTCGAGGTGCGTTTGACTGATTATCTATATGAGGCGAGTGACATTGAATATTCGCGCGATGCGGCGGAAGGTGCTTATTGTGCTATGCGCGAGAACAAGTTCTGGGATTTTTATCACGGTGCGATTGGTTCGCTCTGGGATGATTATCATTCGAAGGGAATCGGCGACAGCAAAACTTCACCTGCCATTAAAGATATGTCCGAGGACTATTGGTTAAAAATCGGTCACGAAGCTGGGCTAGGGGAAAGTTTCGACAAGTGTGTAAAAAATCACGAATCTGTCGCTGAAATCGAGGCTAACACTCGTCGCGCTGCCCAAAGCGCCCAAGGTATGCCGTCCTTCAAGTTTAACCGCTTCACGACTTCTGGCTTCGATAACGCCTGGGGTTGGGATTATGTCTTGAAATACCTCGACGCTGGGCTTGAAAAGTAGACCTTTCTAGAAATCCCTTGTTTCCTCGGCCCCGCTTTCGAGATCACGCAGACGATATGATCGAGATTTCGCTTCGTCCTCTCCGAGTACAACGACTTTTTTCGCAACTTTGCTGGCATATTTCATCTTGTCGCCGAGCTTTTTGTCGCCAAAAACCAAGTCCACTTTTAGCCCTTCCTCGCGCAAATTTCTTGCTACGAGCTCCACAGCAGCCATCTCATTCACCGTGATTGGTACTACGCAAACGTCAATCGCTCTCTCTGTTGCTCCTTTGACTAGTCCGCATTCTACGAATAATGAAAACAATCTCGTTAGCCCGATCGAGCCGCCCACCCCCGGCAGCTTCTGGTCGGTATAATATCCCGCCAAATCCTCGTAACGCCCGCCCGAACAGATCGAGCCAAATTCAAGATGATCCGGGACAATCGTCTCGAACACCGTTCCCGTATAATAATCCAACCCGCGCACAATCAACATATCGGCGATAATTTCTGTCCCAGGAGATAACGTCTCCACGAGACTCAAAACCTCGTCCAGCTCTTTCACTCCTGCTCGGAAAGTTTCACTCTCGAACCCTAGATTCTGCAGTTTCTCAGCCACTTCTTCACGCGCTCCACGAATTTCCATGAATGTTGTAATTTTTACAACATTTTCTGACCCCAATCCGATTTCTTCTAGTGCTGTAACTGTTTTTTCGCGCGGGACTTTCTCAGCATGGTCGATAATACTAAAGATCTCATCCGAAACTTGCTGCAAATTTAGTTCCTCGAGCAATCCGCTGAGAATCTTTCGATTGCTCACACGCATTACGAATCTATCGAGTGGTAGAACTTTTAATGCTTCCGCAAGTGTTGCTAAAACTTCCGCATCGTATGTAAGCGGTAATTGATTCCGCCCAATTACGTCAACATCGCATTGGTAAAACTCGCGGAATCGCCCCTTTTGCGCCCGTTCGCCCCGGAAGTTTCGCGCAACTTGGGTCACCTTGAACGGAAAAACCAGATCATTCATATGCTCAACGGTATAGCGTGCTAGCGGAACAGTGTGATCAAATCTCAGTGCTTGGTCTGCTTCGTGCCCAGTTTCGGCAGTTTTCATTACTTTATAAATCTGTTTTTCGGTATCTCCACCGGCTTTCGCAAACAGAACCTCCGTCCGTTCAATCATCGGCGTCTCGATATGCAAAAATCCATGCCTCAAAAATGCTGCCATAATCCCATTTTTTAGGTGATCAAATTCAGCTTGGAGCGCTGGTATGAGTTCCAAAGTGCCGCTAATCGGGGAGGTATTAAACTTTTTCATAGTTTTATTTTATCACATTTCCTCTAGCGCACATAATGGTCGAGAATAAATTTGCCGAAGACGATAACGACAAGCACTCCCAACACCACCCAAATCACAACTTTCAAGAATCCAGGTTTAGTTTCCGCTGTGTTCGTCGAAGTCCGATCGGCTGACCGTTTGTCGGAATGGACTGTCGCGGCCCCCGAATCATGCTTCGCGTTCTCATCAGTTTCTCCGTCTGTTTCGAGCTGCTCCTCGGCTGGATTTTTCGCCTCGTCCTCAGTTTCACTTCCATCCGTATCTGTCACCACTAGCTCCTCTTCACGATTTGCTCCCGCGCCCAAACTCGCCACGACAACATTCGTCGCTACCTCGCTAGTCGCTACCTGATCCGTTATGCTCGCCTCTGGCGTTAGTTCAGGCTTCTCAACCGGTTCAATCGGCGTCGGCACGAATTGCCCCCCCGGATCCTCCTCCGTTGGTTCATCTTCGCTCGGTTCGTCTGGGATCGGTTCCTCTGGCTGCTTGCCATTTTCGACCAAGTCCATGAACTCACGATAAATCGCTTGATCCTCAGGAGAAAGTGCATAATAAGCCACCAGAATCCGCGCCTTGTTCGTCATGTCGAGTCCCTTGTTTTCGAGCACCTCAGGCGCTACCTGCGCCTTGTATTGCTCGATTTGGTCAACAAGATAAACTCTTAGCATCGCATACATCGTCGCTTCGCCCGTTTCTTCGCTCCAGCTCTCTTTTCGGAGGCCATTTTCCATTACAACGTAGCGTTCAATCTCTAGTGTCGGCGCGAAGTAACCCGCCTCATTTTTGGTCAAATTACTATAAAACCGTGCCTTCTGCGCATGGACTTCGATTTTTGCCCCAGGTGCAAGAAACAGCGTATAGGCTTTTGGCGCGTCTCTAAAATGATAGACTGGTTGGCTTTCGGCGTCGCCAATATCATTAATCTCGGTATATTCACCCGCTAAAAGATTCCCAAATTGATCAAAAACTCGGACGTAACTGTCCGTCGGCAGAGCAGCATCCGTCATCGTGAGCGTAGCTTTTTTGAAAGCATCGCTAAATGTCAGCTGCAGGGCGGTTTCGTTGCTTTCGCCGAAGATTTTCAAACTCAGACTATTATCATAGGTATTCGCAGGAGCTTCGACGGCCTGCATAGTTGCGGTTTGAACAGCTTTAGGCGAACTCAGTATCTTGCACCCAAGCGCTCCGACTGTTGCCGAAATCCCCAAAATCAGGAGCAAAAGCCCCTTGCGATGTCGAAAATAACTCCAAATTTCGCCTAGTTTCATCCCAAACATACTCCTTATTCTTATTATATCACAGATGGACCAAAAAATCAATAACAATCTTATAAAAATCATGTTACAATGGTTATATTATGGCTAAGAAAAAGGAGGGAGACATTGTCGACCGTTTGGTCGCTTGGGGATGTGATCTACTACACCTCAGTAAGCACGCAAAAGTCTTCCAACAACTCGCTAAGTTTGGCATTGTCGGCTGCGTCAACACCGCTATCAACTGGACGATTTTTGCGATTTGCTTGCACGCTTTGCCGATCCCAGACGAGGTGATGAAGTCCGTCGTTGCGAGCGCAATCGCCTTCGCAATCTCGACAATTTTCAATTTTTGGGCTAGCATTACTTGGGTTTTCGACACAACCGGCAAAAAATCGCGTCGTCGACTTTTTGTTGAATTTGCGGTTTTTAATGGAATTGCGTTTTTGACTTTTGATGAAGGATTGCTGGCTTTACTTGTTGCGTTGGGTTGGCACCCGATGATTGCGAAGGTCGTTACAACAGCTTGTGGTATGGTTTTCAACTTCATCACTCGCAAGATTTTTCTCGAGGAAAACAACAAAATCAAAGAGAAAATTAGAAAACACGAGAGGCATCAGTCTTGACTTTCTCCGCCTAATCGCTTATGTTAATAAAAACAGCCTAACAAAAGGAGTGAAAAATGGCAACCAAAAATACAAAATCTATTAAAACCCCAAAAATCCCCGAGGATTATCGTCCAATTTCGATGTGGGGCTATTTCGGCTACGAGATTCTTTTCTCAATTCCAGTTATCGGCTGGATTTTTGTGATCATCTTCGCTATCACCGCCCCGAATCACAACCTGAAAAATTTCGCTAGGTCACAATTCTGCCTATGGATTATCTGGCTCGTACTGCTTTGTATCGTAGCTTTCTCAGGCTGCCTCGCTGGTATGCTTGGATATGTTGAAGCCGCATTGTAGAAGAGAAGAACACGTTTCGTTTAAGAAGGTCGAATTTTCGGCCTTCTTTTAGTCTAGCCAAAATGCATATTTAAACATATAATATATACATAGCATTATGATAGTTTAGGAGATTCCATGACAATACCAATCATTATTATTCTTATCATCGTATTACTTTTAATTGTCGCCGTCTGGGGAACTTATAACAGCCTCGTGAAACTTGACGAACGTGTGAACGAAGCTTGGTCGGATATCACAGTCCAGCTCAAACGTCGTTCGGATTTGATACCTAATCTAGTCGAAGTTGTCAAAGGTTACACGAAGCACGAGTCAGAAGCCATCAAAGCCGTTTCTGATGCTCGGGCGAAGATGATGGGTGCGCGCTCGGTTGAAAGCAGCGCTGAAGCGGACAAATCTTTGACTGGTGCGCTTTCGCGTTTGATGGCGGTGACTGAATCTTATCCCGAGCTGAAGGCCGATCAGAACTTCCAACAACTGACTAGCGAAATTTCTGACACCGAAGACAAAATCCAAGCTGCAAGACGTTTCTATAACGCTGGCGCAAAAGAGCTCAACACGAAAATCAAAATGTTCCCGAGCAACGTAATCAACAACTTGGTTGGGCATTTCAAAAAACGCGAATATTATGACGTCGCTGCCGACGAACAGGAGAAAATCCAGAAAGCTCCTGAGGTAAAGTTTTAGGAGAACGTGCCTTACTCACGAGAGTGAGTAAGGCTTATAGAATCTATGTATAAACAAATTGCCGCTAATAAACGTAATACAGTATTTATTATGTTGGGTTTTGTCGTCTTTATCGCGGCGATTGGCGGTCTAATTGGCTATTTTCTCAATGATTGGTGGATTGTGGGTTGGGTACTCACGGTTGCGGCGGTTTATGCTGTAATCCAGTATTTCGCTGCGAGTTCGCTCGCCGTAGCGATGACTGGCGCAAAAGAAATTCAGAAGAAAGATAACCCCAGACTTTACAATGTCGTTGAAAATCTCGCGATTACGGCTGGGTTACCGATGCCGAAAGTTTATATCATTGAGGATGCTGCGCCAAATGCTTTTGCGACTGGCCGCGATCCTGAACATGCGGTTGTCGCCGCGACAACCGGTCTGCTCGACATCATGGATAACAAAGAACTTACTGCCGTCATGGCACACGAAATGTCCCATGTGAAGAACTATGATATCCGAGTCTCGATGGTGGCTTTCGGTCTAGTTTGTGTGGTTGGATTTATTGCTGACCTCGGTGCACGGATGATGCTTATGACTAGCCGACGCGATGATGACGATAATAGTCCAATCGGATTAATTACGGTGCTTTTGGTCTCAGTGTTGGCGCCGATTGCGGCTTCGATTGCTCAGATGGCCGTTTCACGCGAACGAGAATACCTTGCTGACGCTAGTGCAGCACATCTCACTCGTTATCCCGAAGGTATGATTTCTGCTTTAAAGAAACTCGATACGCACGCTCGTCCAATGAAACAACAAAACCCTGCGACCGAGGCGCTCTTCATTAACAACCCACTTAGAAAAGGTGCTATCAATAATCTTTTTAGCACTCACCCCCCGATTGAAAAACGTATCGAAAGGCTTGAACATGGTAAAACGCAGTTCTAAAAAAGGCCAAAAAATCCAAAAAGCCCGAAGAGTCGAAATCAAAGTCGACGGTAAAAAGCGTAGTCCGAAAGAGCAAAAAGGCATACGAAAGTTTTTCTGGCGCCTGAAAGTGAAGATCCAAAGTGCTTGGCGAAAACTCCAAGATTTCCGCGCGCAACATATCCATTTACACAAAAGTTTCAAACGCTCTTATCGTGAAGATTACGCGCGTCCGACAAAGACTCCTGGCTTGTTGAGCCACGCTATGCTGACCTTCAAACAGATTTTCAAACATTGGCGCACGTTTGGGCTTTTGCTCGTACTGATGACAGGACTTTATATTACACTAGTGGGGCTCATGAGTGAAGAGTTCTATAGCCAAATGCAGGATACTGTCGAAAGTACCAACGCTGAACTAGCTCAAGGTGAACTTGGGAGCTTTGCAAAGGCCGGGCTTTTGCTAATTTCTACGATCACGACTGGTGGACTCGACACTGGCATGGGCGACGTGCAAACAGTTTTTATGATTTTGCTTTTTCTGATGATTTGGCTAGTCGTGATTTTCTTGTTGCGCCATTTCTTGGCAGGAGAGAAACCGAAGCTACGCGATGGACTTTATAATGCTTTCGCGCCACTTTTCTCGACTTTGCTAATTTTTATTCTAGTTTTCGTGCAGTGTATTCCGATTATGCTTGTGGTTATCACCTATTCTGCTGCTGTCATGACGAATTTTCTTGCAACGCCATTTTACGCGCTGGTTTATTTCATTTTCGCAGCGCTTATGATTTTACTGAGTTGTTACTTGTTGTCGAGCTCGCTCATTGCGCTAATTGCCGTGACAGCTCCAGGACTTTATCCGATGAAAGCAGTACTCGCGGCGTCCGATATGATGGCGGGGCGGCGTGTGAAGTGTATTATACGGTTAATTTACCTAATTATTGTCGTCGTGCTGATATATATTATCGTTATGCTACCGGTGATCCTGCTTGATATGTGGCTCAAAGGTATGATTAACTGGCTGAAGAATTGGCCAATTGTACCATTCTTCCTGCTCGTCGTAACTTGTTTCGTATTTATTTATCTGGCGACTTATCTATATCTTTATTATCGTTGGCTACTTGAGCAGGAGAACTAAATGGAACGCGCGGAGGCCGAAAAACGAATTAAGAAATTGCGTGAGCTGATTAATGATTACCGTTATCATTATCATGTACTTGACGAATCGACTATGTCTGAAGCGGCGGCTGATTCTTTGAAACACGAATTGGTTGAACTTGAACAACAGTTCCCAGAATTAATTACGCCCGACTCGCCGACCCAGCGTGTCGCTGGAAAACCGCTCGACAAGTTTACGAAAGTGACCCATGCTCGGCGTATGATCTCTCTCGCAGATGTTTTCTCGGAGGCAGAAGTGCGTGATTGGGTACACGTAAACGAGAAGTTGATGGTTGAACGGAAGCTTGGCGACGGTGTAATCCGCGAATTTTTTACCGACATCAAGATGGACGGTCTGGCCTGTGCTTTGCATTATCAAAACGGACTGTTGGAACGTGCCGTGACGCGCGGCGATGGAATCGTCGGAGAAGACGTCACGATGAATGTCCGCACGATCGAAAATGTTCCGCTCAGAATCAATGAGCTCGGGCATGTTGAAGTGCGTGGTGAAATTGTAATTTTCAAAAAAGATTTTGCAGAGTTGAACGAAAAACAGAAAAAAGCTGGCGAAAAGCCCTTTGCGAATCCACGCAATCTCGCAGCCGGCAGCATCCGCCAGCTTGATCCGCGAGTTGCAGCTGGGCGTAGGCTGAAATTTATGGCGTACGATTTGGTCGAGCCGAATCTTTCAACTCACGCTGAGGCATATCGGAAATTGCGTGAACTAGGGTTCAGAACTAGTGGCGAAGACAAGGTTTTTGCGCAGGTGAAGGACGTGTTAGTCGAGATCGAGCGTCTCGATGACTATCGCCAGGGCTTGCCGTTCAATACTGATGGTATGGTAATCAAAATTAATGATCGGACAGTTTATAACGCGCTCGGGATTGTCGGAAAGACTCCGCGTGGTGCGGTTGCATTCAAGTTTCCGGCCGAAGAGAGCACGACGCGCGTTCGGGACATTGTGATTTCAATTGGCCGCACTGGCGCAGCGACGCCAGTCGCAATTCTCGATCCCGTGGTGGTTGCCGGGAGCACCGTCCAGCACGCTAGTCTGCACAATGCTGATGAAATCAAACGCCTCGACGTGAGGGTCGGCGATACCGTGATTATCTACAAGGCTGGCGACATTATCCCGCAGGTGAAAGAAGTTCTGACCAGTTTAAGGCCAGAAGGAACCAAAAAATTTGACTATCAAGAGGCTCTCAAAAAACAATATCCTGAACTTGAATTCGAGCGTCCAGAAGGAGAAGTCGTTTATCGTGTGAAAGGTGAGAGTTCTGATTTTATCTTGAAACGCGCGCTGGAATATTATGCCTCGAAAGCAGCACTCGGGATTGACGGTTTGGGCGAGAAAAATGTCGAAGCTTTGGTTGATGCCGGCCTCGTGAAAAGCATAGCTGATTTGTATCGTCTCGACGTGAAAAAGATCGCCAGCTTGAGTCGGTTTGCGAAGCTATCGGCGCGAAAGATCGTTGACGCGATTGAAGCCAGCAAGCGTCCTCCGCTCGCGAAGTTTATCACTGCGCTCGGGATTCGCCATGTCGGCACCCAAACTGCTGTGACGCTCGCGCAGGCCTTTGGCTCGATGGAAAAGCTCATGCAAGCGACCGAAGAAGAGCTACTGAAGCTACCTGATGTTGGGCAAATCGTCGCTGAGTCGATTTTGGCTTGGTGCGCCGATGAGGACAATGTGAAGTTGGTTGCGGAACTTACGGAGCTTGGAGTTGAACCGGTTTTTGAAGATGTTAGTGACTTGCCACTGACGGGGAAGAGTTATATCATCAGTGGGACTTTGGAGGGGCTAGGTCGTGAAGAGGCGGAGGATAAGTTGCGTAGTCTGGGGGCAACTGTAACGAGTAGTGTTACAAAAGGAACTACGGCATTGATTCTAGGGCAAAAACCAGGGAAGGGCAAACTCGAAAAAGCCGAAAAACTCGGCATTCCGACCTTGGACGAAGTTGGGTTCCATAGACTAATCGGCGAATAAACGTTATTAGTATTGACAAAATTGGTTGTCTGTGCTACAATGGAAATATGGGCTGGATTTCAACGAGAAAATCCGCCCTGTAGTTTGAAAAATTTTCTTGAAAGGGGGTATTCTTATGGGAAGAATACAAGAAATGAGAAAGATTGGTGTCGGGCTGACCGTCACTGGTCTGTTACTGCTGTTTGTTGGTGTGACCTGGATGATGTCTGGATGTGGAACATCCAGAGAAGAGAAGATGTCTTCTCAGTCATCCGTCACGGCGGAAACGCCGGAAGCTGAAGGCGGAGCATTGCCCAAACCCAGTGAAGACGTGCAGCCTCCAAAAATGGTCGTTCCTGACTCAAAGGACCCACTAAACAATCTTGGTGATTGCGAGAAGTGGGGCAATGAGCAAGATTTTTTCCGTGGCGGAACGATGGAGGTTGGCGAGATCGTCGTTAAAGATTTGTCGGATAGTCGAATCTCGTTCGACAAAGCCGGAGGGACTTATGTTATGGCGGTGCATTGTCACAACGCCTCCGGGCAGGATCTAAAAAACGTTATCATGACGGTCATGTATCCGCAGGAGATGCGAGACGAGCGAGACAATAACGTCGCTACATTAACCATCTCTGGTGAGGGACTTGCCAAAGCTTTGCAGGGCGAGCTTCGGCTCCAAAGCGAGGTCCCGCTATCATTGAGTCCGAATCCGGATTATCCGGTCATGGCCGATGATGGCAACGGCGGCGACATTAAGTTTAAAGCAAGTGGGATGAATCTACTTGATAAATCAATGATCGATATTAGTCTTGCAACCTTACCACAGGACGCCGACTATACATTCCTCATTGCAGTCGACGCAGCGCCGATGTAGTCTTGGCCAGTTCGACAAGAAAAAACTACAAAAAGTTCTTTATAAAATGCTCCTTCGGGGGCATTTTTTCTTGTGTTATAATATGAAATATGCCAAAGTTTGAACTTGTTTCTAAATATCAACCCACCGGCGACCAGCCTTTTGCGATTAAGCAGTTGACGGATGGCTTGAAAGCTGGTGTCAGAGAACAGACTTTACTTGGTGTGACTGGCTCGGGCAAGACCTTCACCATGGCGAATTTGATTCAGAACGTCCAGAAACCAACCTTGATCCTCGCCCACAACAAGACCTTGGCTGCCCAACTTTATGCTGAGTTTCGTGAGTTTTTCCCGAAGAACGAAGTGCATTATTTCGTCAGTTATTTCGATTATTATCAACCAGAAGCATATATCGCCAGCACTGATACTTATATTGAAAAAGATTCGGCGATTAACGACGAAATCGACCGTCTGCGTCATGCTGCCACGGTCGCACTGCTGACGCGGCCAGATACGATTGTTGTTGCGTCAGTATCTTGTATTTACGGCATCGGTTCGCCGGACCATTATACCGAGATGTCTTTGCCGTTGATAAAAGAGAATGGAGTGTGGCGCATTGTTGGCACTTTGACGGAAAACTTTTTGAACTCTGCTAAGAAGGACGATACGCTGGCGGGCAGTAATTTGTTGATGGATACTCCGCAGGCCACGGCTAAACAAAGAGCTATTATAGGAGAGGACTCTTCGCTTTTTGAGGGGATCCGGAGCCACGGCGAGGACGAGCGCGTCAGCCCTGCGACGGCAGGCGCTGACGACGCGCCCCGAGAAAAGTCGAAGAGTCCGCTGGCTAGTTCAGCACTTTCTCAGCAAGACTTCATAATTTATCTCGTCGCCATGCAATATCATCGCAACGACCTCGCTTTTGAACGTGGAAATTTCCGAGTGATGGGTGACACAATTGACCTTTTCCCCGCCAGCGGTGAGTGGGCTTATCGTTTTGAATTCGGCTTTGATAATCTCGAAAGTGTGCGTATCATCGACCCTCTAACGGCCGAAACGCGCGAAAAACCTGATCGCATCCACATTTTCCCGAACACTCACTACGCTACACCAAAGGACCAACTTGAGCGAGCTTTGGTTGGTATCGAAGCAGAGTTCAAAGAGCGCCTAAAGTATTTTGAGCAGCACGAAAAGTTCCTTGAAGCTCAGCGACTTAGCCAAAGGACAAAATATGACCTCGAAATGTTGCAGGAAACTGGTTTTGTGAAAGGAATTGAGAACTATTCGCGCCATCTTGACGGACGCCGACCGGGCCAGCCACCCGCGACTTTGATTGATTTTTTCCCGCAAGATTTTTTGCTTCTGGTGGACGAAAGCCACATGACTTTGCCACAGGTCCGAGGAATGTATAATGGCGATCATGCTAGGAAGATGACGCTCGTGGACTACGGATTCCGCTTGCCGAGCGCACTTGACAACCGCCCGTTGACTTTCCCTGAGTTTGAAAAACGCGTACATCAAGCGGTTTACGTCTCAGCGACGCCTGGGCCATATGAGCTTGAGAACTCACCGAAACCTGCTGAGCAAGTGATTCGCCCGACTGGACTGCTCGATCCCGAGATTGAGGTGCGTGGTTCTGAAGGACAGATTGACGATTTGATGACGGAGATTGAAGAACGGATCGAGAAAGGCGAGCGTACGCTGGTCACAACCTTAACGAAGCGTATGGCCGAGGACCTGACGGATTATTTGAAGGAACGCGACATCAAGGTGGCCTATATTCATAGTGACATCGACACGCTCGAACGTGGGGATATTTTGCGTGATTTGCGCGCGGGAGTTTATGATGCGTTAGTGGGGATTAACTTGTTGCGTGAGGGGTTAGATTTGCCAGAAGTATCGCTTGTTGCGATTCTCGACGCCGACAAGGAAGGATTTCTGCGCAGCGAAAGTGCCCTGATTCAGACGATCGGGCGCGCTGCTCGCCATGAACGTGGGCATGTAATCATGTACGGTGATCATATTACTGAGAGTATGGAGAAGGCAATTTCCGAGACGAATCGTCGTCGTGAAATCCAACGAGAATATAACATTGAGCACAATATCACGCCACACTCCGTGAAAAAGGAAATTGGTGCAGGATTGCGGGCAATTATCCCCGAGAAGGAAGAAGCCGCGCGATTAGATTTGAAGAAAGTTCCAAAGGAAGAGTTGCCGAGCTTGATAAAAGAGTTGCAAAGTCAGATGCAGCTCGCGGCGGCAAACCTCGATTTCGAGAAGGCAGCCATGTTGCGTGATCAGATCGCAGAGGTGAAGGGTACACAGACGGGGAAGAAAAAGAAAGGGTAGACCAGGAGCAGTCTCGCTATTGACTTTTTCTGGAAAGTATGCTAATATGGTATTATAACCTTGCAAAGGTTTGGTTTTGCAAGCATCTTAAAAGAAGGGGGAAGATTTATGCAAATTAAAAAAGTCACTGTGCACGAACTCTGCAACGCGATGTATGCCCGTTGGATTGCAGGAGTAGATACGGGTATCGCTGTTGCGTCCAATGGGAGCAACTATGGGCCAAAAGGCAAGCCAAAAATCCGCTTTATTTTGCCAGACGGTTATGTTTCTGTCCTGCCGGACGGAAAATTGCGCCCGTTTCTGGATGGGTATTGGATCCCAGATATTACGCGGGAGATTTCACCTCTACTGTCACAAAAAGCCAGAATATTTTTCGGAAGTCAGATAGTTGCTCCAGCTAAAAATCGCAAGTGTATAGATTTTCAGCTAGCGTATCATTACGATGACATTAGATATGTTTTAGTCAAGGATGTTTGTGTGACCTCAGAGGAAACCCGTATCGGCTACAACGCTCTGGTAGCTGGGGCGTTGTATTCTGAAATTGGAAAGTCAGACTATCGTAGCAAACAGCCAACAGGATATGTGAATTATTTGATTTTTCCGATCGGGTATTGCGCAGCTACAGACGAGGTTGAGCTCGATGTGGCAAGGCGGCAACGAGCTCATAAGTGGCGTCGTTTGGCGGAGACAATCCTCGGGCCAGTCGCAATCATTCCGTAATTGCATTAGCCCTGGCTATCATAGCTGGGGTTTTCCTTCCTTCTTCTTCCTCCTACTATAGACACTAACTAGCTAGGCAACGGAGGGAGCGAGCGTAAGCTTGATGGAAATTACCACTGCCAGATACACTGACACCATTGTTATCAAAATTGAAGAAATAAGAGTATCCAGGCATAGGCACGGCAGACCTTGACCAATAGTTACCATATTGTCCTGAGCTACTGAGAGACTTAGCAGTGTTGAAGAAGATCCTCCCGCTGCGCACTAGAATCCGGTCATAAATTCGAGTATATTACTCTTATGCTTGTAGGCTTAGCCCTCTTTTTGTAGGAACAGAGAACCAATGCCTAGGAGTTGACTTTTATATAAAATCTGATAAAGTTATGACATAATGCGGTGGGGCGTAGCAACTTAAATCTTTGATTAAACCTCATCGACACTCAAGAATGGAGGGATTCTATATGAAAGAAAGTTTAAAAACCGTTTTGGAGCAAAAGGGCGTTGTTCTAGACTGGCATCGTCTGGGATTATTAACTGGGCTCAGTCCCGAATCGTCCAAAGAGTATTACAGCGAATTGTGCGAGAAAAATCGCACATGTTTCGGAGGGAACAATTGCCCGCAGTTCGCAACCGAGAACGTCAATTTTGGGCTCGTCGAAGCCTTGATGGATTTAGGTGAGTGGGACGCGCTCGAAGGTTACCTCATCGAACCGATGTCGCGCTTAGAAAAGTCTGGGGCTGAAGCAATTGCAGTTTGCTCGAACACGATTCATCGTGTTCTTGATCACGCATGTAACGTGATCAATGTACCGATTATCCACATTGGCGATTGCGTAGCTGCAAAGATTGCTGAGTTGGGGCTTGAACGAGTCGGATTTCTCGGGACGAATACGACTATGTCGGAAGATTTTATGCTGAAACATCTCGCAAAATCTGGTGCACAGATTCTTCCGCCACCAAAGCAGTATCGTCGGCAAATCGACCAAATCATCTTCACCGAGCTTTGCAAAGGGGTCGTTATGAATAGCTCACGACATTTTTTGCTCGAAACGATAGCCTGTATGGTGGATCTCTACGATATTCAAGGAGTTGTACTCGGCTGCACCGAATTGCCACTCAGTATTTGCCGGGAACATCAACTTGATTACATTTCCAGTTACAAGGAAAAGCATGGGAGGGAATTTTATTTCTTTGATTCGGAACAGATCCATGTTGCTGCTTTGGCTGAGTTTTGTCATAGTGGCAAGTTACCAGTATCGGTATAGTCGGTTCGTGTCAAGTTTAATCACAAAAATCCCGAAGCGTTGCTTTGGGATTTTTTACTTGTGTTTCCTTCATTTATATCTTCCTTTTGCTTGGGCTTAGCAACGATAAAAAGCCTCCAATCTAATCTCCCCTCCTCCTACTATAGACAC